>JAZLHQ010000025.1:0-8109 GCA_045616925.1 Eubacteriales bacterium
CGATGATGTCGTCGCGGGTTCTGAAGTAGTCGCGGCCGTTGATCGGAATGAACGCGATATCAGCGCCGTGTACGCGCTCGTTCATACCGTCGTAGATGATCGTATCGCCTGCGTGGTAAGCTTTGATGCCGTCGAAGTCCATAACGTATCCCATTTCGAGGCAGACGCCGTTTTCATCGTAGTGGATGTCTTCGTGTGCTGCGGGAACGGGCGTCACGGTCACGCCTGCAAAAGAGAGAGGCTTGTCCTGTACGGCGGGAATGAAGCGTTCTTTGGCGATGCCGTAAGATACGAACAGATCGCAAAGGCCGGCGGGAGCGATAAACTTGACCTTCGGCTGCGATTTTGCGAGCGGCAGGAGCGTATCGGGGTCGCTGTGGTCGTAGTGAGAATGCGTGCAAAGCACGTAATCGACTGCGGGAAGAGCGTCGGGCGCGCAGACGGGTGCGTAGAGGCGTCTCCAGAGAACGGCCTCGGAGCAGCAATGCTGATCGACGTAGTCGGTGAGATAGGGGTCAACGAGAACGCTGGTCTTCGGGGTCTTGATCAGAAATCCGACCTGTCCAAGATAAAAGACGGCGGCCTGACCTTCGGCAACTTTCGTTGCGTTTACTTTTTCTGCGAAATTCATTATTTTTTTCCTCCGATAGAAAAATATAGTTTAATACAATCGGATTATATCATCTACTAATAAAAATGTCAAGAAGTTTTGAAAAAACTATTGACAATTATATCAATGAGTGATATAATGCAGACAAGATCAGAAAAAGGAGGGAAAAAGGTGGAGTTTGAGCGGTCTTCAATGAGATCTATCAGCAGAAGCGATATGCGCAACGGAAACGCTTCGCTGCTTTTGCAGCTCGTTCGCGAAGACGGTCAGCTTACGCGCAAGCAGCTCGAAGAAAAGAGCGGTCTTTCGTGGGGCGCCGTTTCGGGGATCACGTCGAGACTTTGCGAAAGCGGTTATCTTCGTGAAATCAAATGCACGAGTTCCGTCAAAAGTGGAAGAACACCTTCTTTCCTCGAACTTGACAACGATAAAAACTTCGTCATAGGGATCGACGTCAACCGCGTGGGTATCCGCACTTCCATTCTTGATTTGTCCGGAAAATCCCGCAAATCCTTCGATTTCCGCGAGGAAACCGATTACGGCGACAAAGCATCGCTTCTTAAATCCATCGTTTACGCGCTGCGCTCAACGCTCACGCACCGTCCCGACAAAGCCGTCGAGGATTACAGGATTCTTTGCATCGGCGTCGCAATGCAGGGCCCCGTGGACGTAGCGCACGGCATCTCCGAGAGCGTGCCCGGCGTCAGCGATTGGCACGACGTTCCGCTCTGCGATTTCCTTGAAGAAGCGTTTTCCATTCCCGTGTATATGCAGCACGATACGGAATGTCTTCTGACTTCCGAGACCGGAACGACTTCCGCGTCGGACGCGATCCTGCTCCGTCTTGACCGCGGCGTCGGTATCGCCGCTTCCGTCGACGGATCGGTCGCCGAGTTCGGATCACCCGAAATCGAGCATACCGTCGTATTCCCGAAGGGAAGGAAATGTCCGATCTGCGGCAGAAACGGATGCCTCGCTGCGTACGTGACCGCCGACAGCGCAAGAGAGAACGGATACGAATTGACGGGCGAAGCGCTCGCGTACGCGATCTACAACGCGATGCACTATTATCCCTGCGAACAGGTGGTCCTTTGCGGAAAGCTTCTTGAAGAAGCCAACCGATTCGATAAACAGTTCCGTTCCGAACTCGGAATGCTCCTTTCAAAGCAGGAACTTCCCGAGATCGTGATCCGCGCAGACGCGGACGCTTCCGTCGGAGCCGCGCTTCTCGCCCTCAAAAAATGCCTTGAGAGCGCTGATTTGTAAACCCTTAAATTTCATATAATTTTTGAAAAGAGGAGACATTATGAAAGCAGTAGTTATTGAAGAACCCGGCAAAATGAAACTCATTGAAAAGCCGATGCCGACGCCTCCCGCAGGATTTGCGAGAGTCAAGGTCTGCGCCGCAGCAATCTGCGCGACCGACCTGGAAGTCATCGACGGCAACATCCCCGCGTACTATCCGCTGACCCCCGGTCACGAATGGAGCGGCATCGTTGACGCGGTCGGTGATCCCGCTGACAGCGCATGGATCGGCAAGCGCGTTATCGGCAGCAACGATATCGTGTGCCTGAAGTGCGACGCGTGCCGCAGCGGCAACTGGCGTTACTGCAAGGATTTCCGCGAGATCGGTTTCAAGGCTGACGGTGCTTACGCAGAATATCTGAACGTTCCCGTTTACGGTCTTGCAGAAATGGCTCCCGAAATCACCTTTGAAGAAGCAGCACTATGCGAGCCGCTCGGCGTTGCACTCGGCACGATGAAGAAGACCGGCGCAGGCCTCGGCGATACCGCTCTGATCATGGGCGCAGGTTCCATCGGTCTCTGCACGCTCGCTGTCTGCCGTGCTATGGGTCTTCGCAAGATCACCGTCTGCGCAACGACCGATAAGCGTCTCGGACTTGCCAAAGAACTCGGCGCGTCCTACACGATCGCTACCAAAACGCAGGACTTCATTGAAGAAGCCCGTAAGATCTGCCCCGAAGGCTTCGACGTCGTTATCGACGCTACCGGTATTGAGGAATGCCTCACCAACTGCATCAAGGTCACGAGAAAGGGCGGTACGCTCGCACTCGCAGGCTACGGCAGAGGAAAGATGATGAGCATCCGCATCGACGACATCCACGTCAACAACATCCGTATGGTCGGCGCCGGCAACAACTGGAATATGCATAAGCTGGCTCTCCACCTGATGGAAGAGGGTATCGTTGATCTGAAGCCTCTGATCACCGAAAAGATCAAACTGGAAGACTTCGAACAGGGTATCTCGATGGTCAGATCCCGTCCTACCGGCTTCGTTAAGGCTGAATACATTTTCTGATATGAGTACGCTGCTTGGAATTGATCTCGGCACTTCGTCGATCAAGATCTTACTGATTGACGGCAGCGATACGTATAAGGCGGGCTCGAAATACGAGAGCTGCGATCCTAACGGCTGGTACGAAGCGCTCTGCAGCTCGATGAAGAGTTTCCCGCAGGAACTCGTCAAAAAGGTCAGCGCCGTCGGACTTTCTTCTCAGGTCGGAACCTACATCTGCGGCGATCAGATTTTGTCGTGGCAGAGCGGTGCGGGCATTGAAGAAGTCAAGGAACTGATCGATTCGTACGATCCCGAATTCTTCGTCAAAGAGATCGGAATGAGACATCCGAAGATCGCCTCTTATCCGATCCCGCGTATGACCTGGCTTTCAAGAAACGGATACGCAGGCAAGGATATTTGTCAGCCGAAAGATCTGATCTGCCGGATGCTGACCGGAAACCTCTGTACCGACCTTTGGTCGTGGAGAGGACTTGCAAATCCCATGACGCACGAATACAGCCGCTATTTCATAGAAAAATGCGGTTTTACGGTCGAAAATCTTCCCAAATTGCTTGATCCGCAGGATCTTGCCGGAAACGTGACCGTGAAAGCTTTTCGTGAAACGGGCATTCCGGCCGGAACGCCGGTCTTCCTCGGGTGCAACGACTATTACGCGGCACTCTGCGGTATGAACGTCGTGACTCCCGGTACGCTCTTCGATCTGACGGGAACGAGCGAGCACGTCGGTCTGATCTCCGATCACGACCTCATTACGAACGACCTCGTCAGCGGACCGTATTTTGACGCGTTCGTCACCTACGGCGTCACGGCGTCGTCCGGCGCTTCCACGGATCTTGCAATCCGCGAATTCGGACTTGACGGACTTGACCCTTATATGGCGATGAACAAGAAACTGCCGATCTTTCTGCCGTACGTCAACGGTGAACGCGCTCCGATCTGGGATCCGCTTGCAAAAGGCGTGTTCTTTGGTATCGGCGCCGATACGACGAGACGCGAACTTGCTTACGCTGTCGTCGAAGGCGTTGCGTTCAGCCTTTACCACATTTACGGCAACATTCCCGGCAAGGGAGAGCGGATGTACTGCGCGGGCGGCGCTGCATCCGACAAAATGCTCTGTACGATCAAAGCGTCGCTCTTCGGCGTGCCCGTGATCAGTCTTGAGCAGAAGGACGCGTCGGCACTCGGCGCTGCGATCTGGGCGGGCGTCGGCTCCGGCGTATACAAGGACCGCAAGTCGGCGGCTGCCTCGATGATCAAAGAACGCTTCACGGTCTATCCCGACGAGAAACTCGGCGAGTGCCTGAAAAAACGTTTCGAGATCTACCGCGGACTTTATCCGTCCTTACAAAAATCATTTTCCGAATACAATAAAATTTAATTTTGCCGTCAATGCGGCAGGGAGGTTTTAATTATGAGTTGTGTTATTTTCGGTGCCGGAAAAATCGCGAGAGGTTTCGTCGCACATCTGCTGACCCTTTCCGATATTCCTTTTACTTTCGTTGAAAAGTACGATCCTCTGACGGATCTCATCAACGAGAGAGGCCAGTACACGGTCAACGTCCTCGGTGCTACCGACAAGAACGCCGTGATCAAGGGTGTCAAGGCCCTTCATTTCAACGAGAACGCAAAGATTGCCGAGGCTATCGGCAACGCTGACGTCGTTTTCACCGCTGTCGGCGGTAAGAACCTCGGCGAACTCGTTCCTTTCCTGACGGAAGGTATCAAGATCAAACTCGCCAAAGGCGAAAAGCTCAACGTCGTCACCTGCGAAAACTGGAAACTGCCCGCAGACATCCTGAAGAAGGGCGTCCTTGAAAACTTCGCCGGCGAAGAGGACAAGATCCTTGCAAACGTTGGTTTCACCGAAGCAGTCATTATGCGCTCCGGTATCGAAGCGAACGAAGAGCAGCTCAAGAAGGACCCGCTCCACGTCAACGTTTCCAACTTTTGGGAAATGCCTCTTGACGGCGACCGTCTCGTCTGCCCGCTGCCCAAGATCGTCGGTGTCAACCCGATGACCGGCTTCTCCGGATTCCTTGAAAGAAAATTCTATACCTACAACGCTGCAAACGGCACGACCTCTTTCGTTGGCAACGTTCTTGGTTACAAGACCCTTTCCGACGCAGCTTGGGATCCCCGTATCATCCACATTCTGAACGGCGTTTACCTTGAGACCTCCGTCGCTCTCTGCCAGAAGCACGGTATCGATCTGCGCGATCAGCTCGCGTTCACCGAGACTTCCAGAAGAAAGCTGCAGGACGTTCAGATCGTCGATACGATCGAAAGAAACGCAAGAGATCCTATGCGTAAGCTTGGTCCCGACGACCGTCTTGTCGGTTCCGCACGCCTCGTTGAGTCCTTCGGACTGAAGCCCGAAAACCTCTGCGTTGCGATCGCCTGCGCTATGCACTATACGACCGACAACGAGGGCGACCTCGCTGCTAAGGAACTGAAGCAGATCCGTGAGACCGAAGGCATCGACGGCGTGCTCGTCAAGGCCTGCAAGCTCGATCCCAACAGCTCCCTCGCAATGCTCATCAAAGAGAAGGTCGAACTCATCAAGAAGTGGGGCTGGATCGACTGATCCGCTCCACGGCAAAATATCGAGAAAGGTTGATTGAATCATGGAAAAAATCGTAATGATCGGTGCCGGTAAAACGGGCAGAGGCTACATCGCACGTCTTGCTGCTGAATCCGATAAGGCTCTTTATTTCGTCGATACCAACGAAGAACTCGTCAAAAAACTGAACGAAAAGGGAAGCTTCACCGTCAAATTCTTCGGCAACTGCCGTCCCGCTATGGAGATCTCCGGCTACACCGCTAAAACGCCCGATGAAGCAGTAATTGACGACGCGGATCTGATCCTCGTCAGTGTCGGCGGCATGAACCTCGACGCGGTCGGTGCTTATCTGAAGGAAAAACTCGGTGACGAGCGCACCTACACCGTTATCACCTGCGAAAACGCCGCATCTCCCGCGGCAAAGCTTGCCGCAGTTATCGGCAAGAAGAACGTCAACGTCAGCGAAGCGACCGTCTTCTGCACGACCGTTGCAGATGGCGAACTCAACATCGCTTCCGAGAACTATCCTTACCTCCAGTGCGATAAGGTTCTTCTCAAAGGCTACGAGCCCACGATCAAGGGCATCCGTCCGATCGAAGGCTTTGAAAACCTTCTGACCCGTAAGCTCTTCACCTACAACGCGGCTTCCGCAATCATTTCCTACATCGGCTGGTACAAGGGCTACACCGTTTACGCAGAAGCGGCAAACGATCCCGAGATCCTTGACAAGATGGACAGAAACTATGCAGCTACCAACCGCGTTATGTGCAAGAAGTTCGGCTATACCGTCGAAGATCAGGCAGAGTTTGCAGCACTTTCCAAGAAGAAGTTCTGCGATCCCACCATCGTCGATACGATCGCGCGCAACGCACACGAGCCGCAGCGTAAGCTCGGACCGAAGGAAAGAATCATCGGACCGCTGAAGCTGATGTTCGAGATGGGCGAAGATACCGAGATCCTTGAAGAGACCGCTGCATGCGCCCTCATCTATGAGATGGACGGCGAAGAGAAGTGGGACGCAATCAAGGCAAACGGCAAGGAATATATTCTGACAGAGATCTGCGGACTCGAAAAGGGAAGCGAACTCTTCAACAGACTGCTCAAAAAAGCCTGCGAACTTGAGGAGAGGAGAAAATAATGATCAAAAATCTGATTTTCGACTTCGGCAACGTTATGGTCAACTATAACCCGCTTGCCGACACGATGCGTTACGTATCCGATCCCGAAGAAGCAAAAAGAATCTGCCACGAAGTCTTCGACAGCGACGAATGGAAGAGCGGAGACAGAGGCGAACGTCTGAAGGACGAGATTACCGAACTCCTCGTCAAGAAGCATCCCGCCGATGAAAAGGTCATTCGTATTCTGATGGAGAAGCGCGCTGAATTTCTGACCGCGCCCGAAGGAACCGGCAAGCTGGTTCACGAACTCAAGGACGCCGGATTCCACCTCTTCTATCTGACGAATACCGCCGTTGACTCGTTCGAATATATGTACAATACCCACGAGTACTACAAGTGCTTCGAGGGCGGCGTGCGTTCCTACGAGGATAAACTGCTGAAGCCGGATCACGCTATCTACAAGCTCGTTCTTTCCCGCTACGGCCTGAAGGCAGAGGAATCCGTATTCGTTGACGATATGCCCGTGAATACCAAAGCAGCCGCAGAATGCGGTCTGCACACGGTAACGCTTCCGGAGCCGACCCTGCTTCGCAAGTGCCTCCGTGTTTTCCCCGAAATTGCCGAAAAAATCGGTGAATAATCCCTGAATAGGCCGAAAACGGCGTACCGTAAGGTACGCCGTTTTTGCATATTGCACGAAATTTCGTGCCGCAATTTGTGCAATATTTTGGCTCTTTGTTACGCGTTTATGAACGATATATTGAAGAATCATTAAAAGCGGTCGTTTTTTGCCCAAAATCAGGATCAAAAAAACGGAAAAATCGTTTTTGTTCACAATTTGAGCCCCTACATATACAATTTTCGAAAATCACAAAAAACGCGATATTTGTAATTTTCAGCGCAATTTATGAACAACTTTTTGAAAGTCGCAAAAAATTTGTGCGTTTCAGCGCAATTTTGTCGAATTTTGTCAAAAACTCCTTCTTTCATTTTCCGAACGATTGGTATATAATATTGCCGTAAACAACATTTGGTATTCAATCGAAGGGAAGGCAACAAGATATGGAAAAACAGGCAATTCTCGAAGCAATCATCAGAGAAGGAGGCGACGAGCACTTCGATACATCGATCACGTACAAACTTTTTGAAAACCCCGACGATTCGTACGAACTCAAAGCAGTCGAATATTTCGACGGGCAAACGTATGAGGGAGGAGTTAAACAACTCTCCCTGTCGCGGGAAGAAGCGTTCCGATGGATCTTCCGGTTCTGTACCGACGAAGTGTCCGCTTTGCACGTCAGAGACGTGATCGAAGACGGTCGTTAAACAGAAAGCAGCCCGCGGGCTGCTTTCTTTATATGTAAATAATTTAATAAGTGCGATAAATCTATTGCAAATTTTCAAAAATTGTGGTAAAATAACACTAAATATGGAGTATAGGGAGAGGACTGTCCAAAATCCGCCCGGAGAAAGGCTGAGTCATGTCTTTGATTGAAGAAAG
>JAZLHQ010000026.1:0-5592 GCA_045616925.1 Eubacteriales bacterium
CAGAATGAGGCAAACGGTATTCGCGATCATTACTGCGGAGAAGCCGAATCCCGGGAAGGCGCGCTTTCTGTCCTTGATCAGAAAAGCGCCGAGGATCAGCGCGACGCCGAGGTAAAGCGCGAGCAGATCGGGGCTCGTGAAAACGGAGGTCTCCGCGAATCCGTCGAATCCCTTGCCGGAGAGCACCGAGCGGTTGAAGAACCGCACGATCCCGACCGCGGATACGCTCAGCGATCCGAACAGGATGGCGCGGACGCATTTCTGCACGAATTCCACCGAGGAAAGCAGGTTGACCGTCGGGAAATACAGAAGCGCGATGCACATACCCGAAACGCCGAGCATCGTGCCGCCCTTTCCGGCGCTAATCACTCCGCCGAGCATCCAGAACAGGGCGAAAAGGAAGAAGAACAGATCCGTCAGTTTGAAATGGAACGATCTTTTTCCGTTCAGATACTTGATGAACCAGCTGAAATTGATCCAGAGACAGGAGACGCCGAGCGCCGCGTACCCGTTTCCGATCAAAGCGACGTACGGGAACGCCGCCAGAAGAATGACGAGCCCCGCTTCGGGCATATAGAGCGTGATCGAAGCCAGAATGAGGATGAGGATCGCGAAAAGGATCCGCGATATGGGGACCCATACGCTCAGAACGCCGAGCGCCATTCCCGCAAGCACGGGGAGAACGTTCATCCCGTTCGATTCATCCTTATCAGCCGACGGATCCGCTTTCGGGTTCGTTCTGCGGAATCCGAGCGCCGAATACCAGAGGGTACTGCCGATGACGCTTTCACGCAAGGCGCCGAACAGCCGCTTGCCCGCGCCGCCGATCATAACGAGCGCCGCCGCGATCAGCGCGACGCAGTAAAGACAGTGCATGAGAAGATCCGTCAGCGTTCCGCCCGCGAGCCCCGCCGCGAACAGGATGGATTTCAGGACCGTTGACGTGATGCCGAGCATCAGAAGGAAGATGCCGAGAGAGCGGAAACGCATATTGCCCGCTCTTTTCACGAGCGCGTCGAAGAATGAAACGACGCTGCTCGAACGGAATACGCCGGAGATGCGCTGGCGGAGCGTCGTCGGCAATTCACGCGCCGAGCAGCTGCCGAGCATGACGCCGTTTTCGTCGCGTTCGGGCATTTCCTCGGAGTTCGGCGCCGTGCGGGCGTTCAGAACGGGATCGAGCGCGTCCGCGATCTCTTCCGGCAGGCAGGAGATCGCGCAGGAATCCGTTTTCTTCTGCAATTCTCCTTTTCCCGTCAGAAAGCGGTAAAACGCTCCCGACAAAAAGGATTCGTACGTACGGTCGACGGCTTTTTTCAAAGCGCCTGCGATCATACCGCTTTTCAGTTTCATTCCGTTTCACCTCCGTTCCGGTGTTTTCCGATCATTTGAGCAGATCGGGTCTTTCTTTGCGCGTTTTCTCGAGAGCCGCGTTTCTGCGCCACTTCTCGATCTCGGCGTGGTCGCCCGACAAAAGCACGTCCGGCACTCTCAGGCCGTCGTACTCGATCGGGCGGGTATATTGCGGATACTCAAGGAGTCCGCTTGCGATACTTTCGTTTTCGTAACATTCGGCGTCCGCGAGCACGCCGGGGATCATTCTCGCCACCGCGTCGATCAGGATGCAGGCGGGCAGCTCGCCGCCCGTCAGAACGTAATCGCCGATCGAGATCTCTTCGTTAACGATCTTGTCGATCGCGCGCTGGTCGATCCCTTCGTAATGGCCGCAGAGGATCGTCACGCAGTCGTATTGCAGAAGTTCCCTTGCCTTTTCCTGCGTCAGCACTTTTCCCTGCGGGGACATATAGACGCAGATCGTTTTCCCCGTCTGCTGTTTTCTGACCGCCTCGAAGCAGCGGCAGACGGGCGGCGCCGCCATCAGCATCCCGAATCCGCCGCCGCAGGGCGTATCGTCCACGCGGTGGTGCTTGTCTTCGGAATAATCGCGGATGTTGTGCGTACGCACTTCAAACAGTCCCGCCGCCTTCGCGCGTCCGATCACGCTTTCGTCCGTCACGCGGTCGATCAGCTCGGGAAAAAGCGTCATCACGTCGAAGATCATGAGAAAAGTCCTCCGATCGGCGTGACGAAGACGCCTTTTTCAAGGTCGATCTCCGCTATGAACTGCGGGATCGCCGGAACGAGGAAGACTTTGCCCTCATCCGACGTGACTTCGTAAAGATTTCCGGCACCGTAATTGACGACGTCGCTCATTTTTCCGTAGACGGTACCGTTATCGCGGTCGATGACGGGCAGACCGAGCAGATCCGCGATGAAATAAGTTCCTTCTTTGCAGGGGACGTCCTTCCGGTCGGCGTAGACGGTCTGATTCTTGAAGACCGCCGCCGCTTCGTAGGTGTCTACGCCCTCGAAGTGCGCGAGCACCGCGCCCTTGAAAACCTGCATCTTCGTACATTTGTGCGGCGTGAACGCGCCGCTGCCGTCCGGAAGATAGAGGGTCCTGATTCCCGAGAGGATCTTGGGCGTATCGCAGTAGCATTCGATCCGCATATCGCCTCTGACGCCGTGCAGATTCACGATTTTCCCCGCCTCAAGATATTTTTGCATAAATCTTCGTCCCTCTTCTCTGTGAATAATCAAGGTATTATACCACATATTGCCGCGTTTTTCATTAATATTATGTAAATTTTAGCGTCCCGGCACCCGATTTGCACCGCGTTTCTTCTTAAATAGTAAATTTTATGTTAAAGTTTTGAAAAATTACAGGATAGTCACAGTTATTTAATATTAGAGATATATAATTGTCCGAAAACGTATGAGCAAAATGGATAAAAAACGCAAAAGGAACCTTTGAAGATGAACGAAAAGAGAGAATTCAGTCAAGAAAGCCGGGAAAATCGCACGTCCGTCGGACGCGCGCTGCTTTTCCTTCTGATCGGCACCGTCGCCGTCGCCTGTTCTCTCGTGGCGGAGCCCGTCTCCTGCCTTTTGTTCGGCGGAGTCGCCGCCGTCTTCTTCTGCGCTTCCCTGTTAAGGCTCGCGCCGAAGAGATCCGGTTACATCTTCGGCTTCGCTCTTCTTTCGTTCGCGGTCGCCGTGGGCGTCGCTTACCTCTTTACGCTTCTTCCAAAAGGATTTACACACGGCGTTTTCAACTATTTCATCGCGATTCTTCCGCTTCTGATCGCGCTCCCGACCGGCGTCTGCCTCCTTAAATCGCGCACGCACAACGAAACGATGATCTTCGGCGGCGGCACTTTCTTCGCGGGCGCCGCGGTGAGCATCCTGCTCGTCCTGAAATACGCTTTCGGGCACGTCGGTGCCGACACGATCAAAAAACTCGGCGAAGAGTGCCTCTCGGTCATCGAGAAAAACGCGCTCCTCATGCGCTACGAGGAAGCGGGGATCACGGATCTCAAAAAACTTTTCCCGTTCGTCTACCGCTTCGTCGTTCTCTTATCGCCCGGAATCGTCGCGGCGATCGGACTTTTCGGCGTTTATCTCTGCATTTTCACGGCGCGTCTGCTCGCCGGCAATACGTTCAAGCGCGCGTACCCCAACCGCTTCGCGATCACGTATTCGCGGATCGCGGCGATCCTCGAGACCGCTTCGATCGTCATTCTGATCTTCTCGTTCTACGGGATGCGTGCGAATGCCTTTTCCGCCGTCGTCGGCAACTTCGCGCTGATCTTCGCGCCGACCTCCGCTCTGATCGGAGTCGCGCATACGCTCGCGGGACTCAGGCGTCCGGGATTTTTGTCCATCCTTCTCGTGATCCTTCCGGCGGCGCTTCTCCTCATTTCTCCCGTCGAGGCGATCCTCTATCTCGCCTTCGTCGGAGCTTCTTCCTCAATTTTCCGTTTCCCGTAAAAGAATAAAGCAGCCTTCCTGAAAGAAAGGATAACAGCAAATGAAAAAATTAACCTCGTCCCTGCGAAAATTCGGCTCCAATCCGACGAATCTTCGCTATCTGGCGCTCGTTTTCAACGCGCTCGTCTGCGTTCTGATCATGCAGAAGCTGGCGTCGATCCCGAAGCTCAGCAAGTGGCTGGTGTTCGCGCTCGTCGCTACCGTGTTCGCGCTGATGACCGCGATCTTCTTCACGGCGATCCGCATGATCTCCCAAAAGAGCAGTTCCGCGATCGCGGAATCCGCCAAACGCGAGAATCTGTCCGTCGCCGCCGAGAACGTATCGTTCCCGATCGCCGTATTCAGCACGCTGACCGGCGAATACCGCGCTTCGAACAAAGCCTTCCGCCAGATGAAAAAGGATCTCGGTATCCGCGGAAAAATGTTTTCCGAATACACGGGAGGCGTCAAGATCAACGAATTTCTGAAAGAAGAAAACGTGAACGGACTTGCCTCCGACGTCTGCGGGCATCCGTATCTCATCCGCCTGACCCTTGATTTTTCCGACAACGAGAACCGCGTGATCACGGAATGGCACGACCGCTCCGAGATCTCCGCGCTCGAAGCCGTAAACCGTGACGAAGAGACGCTCGTCGCCTTCGTCGTGATCGACAACCTCGACGAACTGATCCAGGTCGCCGACGAAAACTTCGGCTCGGCGGCGGCAGACGTCGCGCGTCTGCTCGGCGAGTGGGCGCAGTCCGTCGGCGGTATCATCAAGGAATACGCACACGATAAATACATCTTCCTCTTCAAAGCAAAGCACCTGCAGGAATTCATCGCGAACAAATTCTCGATCCTCGACGAAGTCAAACGCATCAAGGTCGGCGCAAGCACCTTCCCCGTCACGATCTCGATCGGCGTCTCCGAAGTCGGAGAAACGCTCGCCGACAAGGAGCGCAACGCCAAGGCGGCGCTCGATATGGCGCTCGCGCGCGGCGGCGACCAGGCGGTCCTCAAGACCGAAAGCAAGTCCGAGATCTTCGGCGGCTTCACCAAAGCCGTACAGTCGAGAAACACCGTCAAATCGAGAACGGTCGCGCTCGCTCTGCAGGAACACATCCGCAGAAGCCCGAACGTCCTCATCATGGGTCACAGATTTGCCGATTACGACGCGTTCGGCGCGTGCGTCGGCATCGCGCGGCTCTGTATGTCGATCGGAACGCCCTGCAACATCGTTTCGAACAAGAGCGATCCGAACCTTGCCAAATGCTTCGAAAAGATCGCGCTCGTCCCCGGCGGGGCTTACGACGACGTGTTCGTCTCCGCCGCCGAAGGACAGGATCTCATCAATCCCGAGACCCTGCTCGTGATCGTGGACGTCAACGCCCCGACGCAGCTCGAATCTAAAGAGATCGCCGACGCCGTCCGTAAAGTCGTCTACATCGACCACCACAGTCAGACGGGCGAATTCTCGAAGCAGCCCCTCATTTACAACATCGACCCGACGGCGTCTTCCGCGTGCGAGCTCGTCTGCGAGATCCTCGAATGCGTCCTGCCCTCCGGCAAGCTTTCACAGCCCGAGGCGGATCTGATGTACGCGGGAATCGTCCTCGATACCAAGAGATTCGCGCTCAACACCGGTATGCGCACGTTCCTTGAAGCTTACTATCTGCGCGACGAGGGCGCGAGCCCGATCGCGGTGCAGGAATTCTTCAAGGACAGCATCACCGACATCGTGCGCGAAACGAAATTCTCCAAAGTCACTTCCCTGCACGGAGG
>JAZLHQ010000027.1:0-7903 GCA_045616925.1 Eubacteriales bacterium
TAATAAAGAATCCTTCTACTCTCAGGACCGCATTATTACAGACGGCCTTTCTAAAGGTCAGCATCTCTATCAGATCATGTCTAATAACGACGGCGTTGTTTCTTCTAAAAGTACCGTCTACCGCCATTTCCACAAAGGTTATTACAAATGCTCGATACTGTTGTGGCAAGTGATGATGCATCAATACAGCAGATGTACGGTGTCTTGGACAAAGGCATTGAGAACAGTGCAAACGGTCGTACCGAGTACATTGATTTTGCGGATAAAGTAAGATCGGATTTAAGTAAATGTCTGGATAATCCGGATTTAACACCTGAGCAGCAAAAAGAAATCCGCGATCAAGAGATGGAAGTTCTCAGAATGGTCGATAAGAAAGATTCGGAAATAAGAGAACATGAGGCTGAGGTAATCCGCATTGCAGATAAAAAAGATTCCGAAAAGAGAAACTTTAACTGGAAACTCATTGAGGTTGGTAGTGTCTGCGCTCTTGTTTTGGTAAATATTGGCGTTGCTGCTTTAAGCGGTGGAAATATCAAATTCAAACTGCCTAACAAACTCTAAAAGCACCTTCCGAATAATCAGAGGGTGCATTGTATCAAGTGTAAGGTGCAGTTACAAAAAAAGACAGGCAACGCTGTTGCTTGTCTTTTTTTAGTTTCGACAAAGGGGGGCGAAGCGACGAGGAAGTGAATGACATGCCGGCGGCACGTCAGAGCCGAGTCGGACCGAGCGCGCACGCGAGACCGACCCCCGCCACCGGCACCAGAACGTCTTTTATCTTCCGAGATGAAAGGCGTTTTTTAACGATGATCAGCACAAAAACAGCACTTGCGTCTGCAAGTGCTGTTTTTGTTTCGAAGAACAAGCGATTATTTCAGGATCTTGAACTTGCCGATGATGGGCAGTTCCTTTGCCTTACCGTTGTTCGCGTTGAGGATACCGACGATCATCAGAAGGATGAAGCAGAGTCCGAGCAGACCGTCAACGATACCGAACAGCCAGCCGATAAACGGGATTCTTGCGAGGATCGAAAAAATGATCGCGCATACGGTTTCGACGATCGCAAGGACGATACCCTGATTTGCGTGGAAACGCGCAAACTTGGATTCCTTCGCAGCGAAAAGCGGAACGAGGAACAGGATCCAGATGTAGGACAGGATCGCGTAGGTCTTGTTGTCCGCGATGTCTTTTTCGTCGTACTCTTCGGTCGTGTCGGGGGTGTTGTTGAGCTCTTTGAGTTTTTCTTCAAAGTTGGACATAACGATTTCTCCTTTTTTGTTTCTATTCTATCACATATCCGTAAAAACGGTATGGGACAAACGGGTGAATTTTTGCGGAATCCGGGATAAATTCAGCGGTTCGCGAGCTTGGAAATCAGTTCCGGCTTGCCGCGAACACCGAATTTGACGTAAATATTCGTGGAATGCTTCTTGACCGTGGATTCCGTGACGTAAAGTTCGGACGCGATCTCTGCCCTGCTCTTTCCCATAAGAAGCAATTCAAGGACGTCGAGTTCGCGCTTCGTGACCTTCTCTTTCACTTCGGGATCGTCTATGACGCGTCTGATCCAATCCGTATCCGCCTTCGCGTCGGTCTCTTTCTCGGGCGCGGGCTCCGCTTTTTTCTTTCTGACGAGAACGATCGTCAAAATGGCCGCGCCGATCAGAACGAGCGAAGCGAGCGGGATCCAGATCACCCAAAGATGATCGGAGATACACCACTTCCATTCGGAAACGAACACGAGATCGCCGTATCCGCCGAGATAGCATCCGCCTTCTTCGTAGGGCGTGCCGTCTTCCGTTTTCCAGCCCGTGAAGCGATATCCCCTGCGCGTCGGCTCCGGAAGCTCAAGGCACTCGCCGTAGGGCACTTCGACCGTCTTGTCGCCGTTCGGGCATTTCAGCGTCACGGTCAATTTTTCGCCGCAATAGTTGTTGCCCGTTCGAAGCGGAAGGAGCGGATCTGCGTTGAGACCGAGTTCTTCAAGTGCCGACCGATCGAGCGGTGAAGACGGGTGAAGGATCGCATACGGGGCATCCGTTTGCGGGAGAGCGGAGGAATCGAAGGTTTCAAAAAGGCAATACCCGTTTTCGGCGGACGGATCCGCGGGAACGGTTTCCTTTTCCACGACCGTACAGGCGAGAAGGCGCGCGTTCGGCGTAAGAAGATCGCCGTCGCCTTCATTGCCGATCAGCGAGCAGAACGTAAGATTTGCATACGGTTTAGAATCAAAATTGAGATTGTCCGTCGAGATCGCGATGCTGCCGCCTTTGGACGCCTTGTTGGCGTAGACGGAGCAATTTCGCATATTCAGCGTCAGGATGTGTGTGATTAAGGAAGAAATCGCGCCGCCGCTTCCCTTCGTTTCGTTGCGGCAGAATACGGAAGCGTCGATATCCGCGGAGCAATAGTTGAGCGAGAGCGCACCGCCGTCGGGCGATTCGTAACCTTTATCGACGATAAATTGATCCGAAAACGTACAGAAGCGGAACGTGAGTCTTGCCTTGCTCGCAAAGACCGCGCCGCCGCGCTGTGCGCCGTTGTTCATGAATTTGCATCCGACGATATCCGCCTGCACGGTGCGGTCGGCAGAAACCAGATAGACGGCGCCGCCGAAGGAACCGGCGTTATTCCTGAAAACGCAGTTTTCAAGCGTCAGATGCAGAACGTCGTCGTACGAGTAAGCGGCGGAAATCGCGCCGCCGTAGCCGTAATGGTAGCCCTCGAACGAGCAGGAGCGGAACGCGACGCGCGCGTTGCCCTGCAGGATCGCCGCTGTCTGCGTTTTCATGACCGCCGGAAGCTGCGAAGAGATCTCCGGAGGATTTGCGGGATCGTAAGCTTTTCCGGCATACTGGCCTTTGAAATCTATATTTTCAAAGGAAAAGGAAGTGATCTCCGCAGAAGTCGTCGAGCCCTTGATCATAAGGGTCGCGTCCGTAAAGACGGCGTTGCCGTCTTTGCCGCTTTTCAGCGTGATCCCCGTCGGAACGACGATCGCACCGGACGGCATCGGTCTGAACGTAATGTCGCCGACGAGGATCGTATCGCCCTCTTTGGCGGCGGCAATTGCGGCGACGAGATCCTCGGAAGTCGTAATGAGCGCGGGCTCCGGAGCCGCGTGCACATTGGTCGCGAAAAGCGGAAGGACGGATATAAACAGCAAGAACGCCGCCGCTGCCGACAGCAGTCTGACGATTCCCGATCTCATACAATCCCCCACCTTCTGAATTCATAGCCTTTTGATATTATACACGATTTTTCTTCAGATTGCAAGTGTCTTTATCAAAAAATGCCGAAAAGTATGACGTCTCGCGTGGCGGTACGAAAATCAGTGCCGGAATCCGACCATTCAGGACACTCGTTCTTGACAAACGGAACGAATTCTGCTATAATAAATCCAGTGTAAAATGAATCTATTTACGATAGAGGAAGTAAAATGAGTCGTCAACTGGTCAGGATCATCGTGATCGACGTTCTTGCGTTTGCCATAGCGCTCCTCACCTTTGCCTATTTTCATCACGTGCGCGTTTTCAGCGGGCAGAAAGAGATCGAGGTCATCGGAGAATTCACGAAGCCCGTCGAAACGACGGATATACCCGATCCCCAGACACCAGTCACCGAGGATCCCGGTGATTTCGGTGCTGCGTTCCCCGACGTTTTCGCGCCGGAGGGCGTCGTTGAGAAGACCGAAAATTCGTACAGATCCCACGATATTTACGCGACGATCACCGAAAAGAAAGAATTTTCCACGACGATCTACGTCGAAGATATCTACGTCCGGAACATCGAGAATTTCACGGTCAACAGTACGAATTCGCAGGTCCTTTTCAAAAAACTGACGGGCAACAAAAACGTCGTCTGCGCGCTTTCGGGCGATCTTTACATCAAAAACGCCGAGGTGTGCGTCCGGAACGGCAAGCTTCTCAAGAAATCATCAGCCGTTGAAAAGGACGTCCTCGTCATGTACTGGGACGGCACGATGGAGACTTTCACCTCCGATCCGAAGAAATACGGCGGTCAGAAGTTCGATTACGACGCCGTTATGGAAAAGAATCCCTATCAGATCTGGTGCTTCGGTCCGCAGCTGCTCGTCAAGGGCGCCGTTTTCGGAACCAGCAGCGGCAAACTCAATACCTCCGTTGCCGTCGCGCATCCGCGCGCGGCGATCGGCTACTACGAGCCCGGTCACTACTGTTTCGTCCTCGTGCAGGGGCGCTTCGGCGGGAACGCGGGGATCACGATGGTCAACCTGTGCAAGCTGATGCGGGAGCTCGGCTGCAAGGTCGCTTTCAATCTCGACGGCGGCAACACGGCGCAGACGATCTTCCTAGGGAATTACATCAGCGCGACCGAAAAGCCGCGAACGCTCAGCGACGTCATCTGCATCAAGGAGGTACAGCCGTGAAAAAACGCCTTCTTTTGATCCTCCCGAACGCGGTGATCGTTTTATCCGCGATGCTGATCACCTTCTTCGTGATCGACTGTTTCAATTCCGCGATGGCGTTCATCAACCATCCGATCACGAAAACGCTGTTTCTCCTGCTCGGACTTTCATCCGCAGCGGTCGGATTCCTGCTTTTCCTGCCGAAATCCCCCAAAAAGACCGCTTTTCGTCAGATCGTTTCGATCCTCCCGCTTTTCTGCCTTCTTTTCAGCATTTCCCTCTTTATCGTGGATCTGATATTCCCCGCTTTCCTGCTCTATGCGCAGAGGATCATCAAAAATCTGATCCTTTTGTGTACGCTCATTTCCGCGCTCGCCGCGGGGACTTATATCAAAGCATTACTGAAATAAAAGCAACAACTCCGTTTGCATTAGTCTGCAAACGGAGTTGTTTTTTGCTTTATTCGGTTGCTTTTTCGAGAAGCGTGAGCGTTTTGCGGCCGGCGTCGAGTCTTGCGAGAACGCCGTACGGAATGATACCGATCGGTTCGGCGTGTCCGAAATTGACGTTGAAGAGGATCGGAAGCTCGGGATGCCCCGCTTCAAATCCGACGACCTTGCGGTACGCCTCCTTATACGGCTCGCGTTTCGAGCGCCTCGCCGGTTTTCCGACGATGATCCCCTTGATGACGTCGAAAATCCCCTGCGCCGCGAAATTGCGCAGAAGCCATGTAAGACAGTCGACGGACATATCCTCCTCGCTCGTTTCGAGGAACATGATCTTGTCCTTCCATTCGTCAAGGGTCGGCCACAGGGCGGTGCCCAAAAGTTCGATGAAGACGTCGAGGCAGCCGCCGAGCAGACGCCCTTCGACCGCTCCTTTTCCCTGCAAAATCTCGTAGCCGTCCGGTTCCTCGTGATACGGGCGGAGCGTGTTGATATTCTCTTCGCTCCACCAGATCTTCGGATCCTCGTCGTCATAAAAATACGGTGCGGACGGGATATCGAGCGAATCCTCGGGCTCAAACAGCGTTTTACGGATCATTTCCGACGTATAATCGTTGATTTTTACGTATTCGGAGAAATTCGTCATCACGCTCGCGCCGTAATAGGACGTAATCCCCGCTTTATAAAGCATCATGTGATCCGAAGTCGTATCGGAAAATCCCGTAAAGATCTTCGGATTGTTTTTGAGAACGTCAAAATCAATATAAGGGAGAAGCCGGATCGTATCGTCGCCGCCGATCGCGTTGAAGACCGCTTTGATCTCCGGATCTCTGAACGCCTGCATGAAATCCGCGGCGCGCGCCTCCGGATGCTCGTAAAGGTACTGTCTTCCTTTGAGAGCGTTCGGCATCACGACGACCTTGAGTCCGTAATCCTTTTCAAGCCGCTCCTTCGCGATGCCGAGCTTGTGGATCGCCCACGGCTCGCCGAGCGTGCCCGCCGAAAGGCTCACGATCGCGACGGTGTCGCCTTTTTCAAGATGCTTCGGTTTGATCATCAGCAGTCAAAGTCGATCTCGGTCAGGATCGGGAAATGGTCGGAAAGGTAGATCGTTCCGCCCTCGAGTTCGAAACGATCGTCCCATAAAACGGGAGGTGTAAAGGATCTGCCCTTGTTCGTATAGATGTAGTCGATGTGGCAGGGCGGATCGAAATGCTTGCCGAAGCTGTGGAACGTATTCGGCAGATCCTTCGTCGTTTCGACCATCGGATACGCTTCGAAGTTGTCGGCGAGCTTAATCGGCTCGGAATCGGGATACGCGTTCATATCGCCGGTCAGAATGAACGGCAGTTCCGTCAAGTCGTTGTCTTTTTTGATCTTATCGAGCACGCTCTGCATACCGAGAACGCGTGCGCTGTCGGAACGGTGATCGAGGTGCGTATTGTAGACGCGGAAGAGCTTGCCGCTTCCCTTCGGGGAAAGCGTGACGGTCATGCAGATACGCGGACAGTTGCTCTGGATCTCATAACGGCTGCCCGGTACGGTAGGCGTCGGGGAAAGCCAGAACTGATCGAGTCCGAAAAGATCGAATTTGTCCTTGCGGAAGGAGACGGGATTTGCTTCGCTGTTGAGCTTGGGGCCGCGTCCCATACCGACGGTCGTATAGTCCGTAAGGTTCGTCTGCAGCCATTTCAGCATATTCTGCGTCGTTTCCTGAAAGCAGATGATATCGGGCTTCTCCGCCGTGATTTTCTGATAGATGTAGGGCGCGCGGTTGTAGAAGTAGTTGATTCCGTCGGATGCGCTTTCACATCTCATATTGAAGGTCATTACGCTGTAACTCATGGTATATATCCTCCCAAAATAAATTTCTCAAATTTCACTCAAACGATATTTCGTCTTAACGTCCGTATCGATCACGACGTCTTTTGAAAGATCGTCAAAATATTCGACGAATTTGCGGGAATTCACGTGGCGTCCGATGTCCGCGAACTGGATATAATCGGCGGTATTGTACGCTTCGTCGATCAGTTCGTATTTTTTGACGACGAAATAGCAGTCGTCGGTCTCGACGAGACGCGTCTCTCCGATCTGCATATCGAGCGCCGCCGAAGTCACCGCGGCGGTGTGCACCTCGTATTCGTCCGCCGTGATATAAAATCCGTTCGGATATTTTGCGACGTCGTAACCGAATTCCGGCATATATTTCTCGACGTAAGGATCGATCTCCGCGCCGCCCGACACGTCCTCGAGGATCTTGTCGACGAGCGCTTTCTTTTCCTTGATCTCCTCGTCGGTGAGATCGACGAACTTGTAGTGTCCGCTCGAATCCGTCTTCTTTTTGCCGTTTTCGTCGTAATCGTAGCGCACGCTCTTAAAGAACATCACGTATTTGATACGCGCGTAGGAATTTTGGTAATAGGTGTCGATCTCGCGGTCGCTCGCCGTCATAATTCCCTTTTCAACGTCGAAAAGATAGTCGTAAACCGCAGTGTAACGCGCTTCCCAAGTATAGACGTCCTTGAGAATATTGACGTCGATGCCGTAGGTCTTATCGAGATATTCGTTGAATTTCGTTCTGCTGCCGTAATATTCGATCTGCTCGTTGAGATCGGTCGTGATGCCCTCGCGCGCTTCGTCGTCGAGCTTCAGACGGTATTTGTCGAAAAGCTCCTGCGCGACCAGATAATAGCAGATGCGCGTGCGGATCTGCTCTTCGAGGTATTCTTCGTTCGTTTGTCCGTCCGCGTTCTCCGCCTGCCAGTAGTCGGCGGTATCCTCGACGTCGGAATAGTGGTTGACGTAATACTGCTTCCAGTTGACCATCCAGTAGCGGTACATATCCTCGGTGACGGTATAGCCGTGGTTGGTCATCGCCGCCGTTTTGCGCGAGCAGGCGGCAAATACCGGGCAAATCATCAGAATTGCCAGCAAAAGCGCCGTTAATTTCAGAAATTTCATAATCTCACGTTCCTTTAATTTGTCTCATTGTACCACATTTTCGCCGGATATGCAAGTATTATCCGCAAATAATTGCCGATATTCGGTGAGCGTTCCGAGCACCGCCGCC
>JAZLHQ010000028.1:0-3223 GCA_045616925.1 Eubacteriales bacterium
AAGCTCCGGAAACTGTTCTTCAAGCATCGACTTGCCGTATTCTTCGTAAAAGGCACGGGAAATTTCAAGTCCGTTCATAAATTTCACCGATCTCTTTTGCTTCTTTTGCAAATTCGGCGGCGTCCGCGAAGAATCCGTAATAGGAAAACGCGGGGACGAGTTTTTCGCAGACGAAAGCGTAATATCCGTCTTTCTTTCCGCACGAACGCAGAAGATTGACAGCGTCCGTCAGCAGTTTTTCAACGTCGGGCGCGCTTTCGATCTCTCCTTTTTCCGCGGCTTCAAGATCGGCGAGATTGCAGAGCGTGATCGCCGCTTCCGGCTCGGAATCTTCGATTTTCTGCATCACACCGAGCGCTTTTCCGAAATAAGACCGCGCCGAAGAAAAGTTCTTTTCCTCGCAAAGCGCGAGCGCCAGATTGTTGTAAAGCCCGCCGAGACGGCTGTCGGCGTCGGATAACTCCTTTTCGTAGACCGGAAGCGCCTCTTCGTAGAGGAAAACGGCGCGCGCCGGCTGACCGAACGCTTTGTACGCGGTTGCCGCGTTGAGACAAGTCGTCGCGGCGGTCACGGTGCCGTCTATCCCGAGCGATTTCTGAAAAGTCAGCGCTTCCTCGGCGGCGGCGAGCGCCTCGTCCGCCCTCTCCATACAGCGGAAAAGACCAATCTTTTCATTGAGAATGGCGAGTTCTGCGCGCGTGTCGAAGGATTCGATCGCTTCTTTTTGCCAATAGTCGAGATGATTCAGCGCCGCCTCGTATTCTTTTTGATAGAGGTATGCGTCGAATTTGTCAAGAATGCGCTTGATGGGCAGGGTAGTGCGCGCGTTCGGATCGCAGAGAGGACAGACCGGTTCTTTGTAATCTTCTTCTCTGATCATACTTTTTCAAAATCGTCCTTGCCGTGTTTGCAGATCGGGCAAACGTAGTCGTCGGGAAGAGAATCGCCCTCGTATTCGTAACCGCAGATCTTGCAGCGATAGACGGTCTTGCCGTTCTTTTCTTCCTGCTTCGGCTGCGGTTTGATGTGCGCGTGATAATAGCCGTAGGACGCGGACGGAGTTTCGGAAAGGATGACCGAATCCGTTACCTTTGCGATAAATAGAAAATGGCTGCCGAGGTCAATGCGGTTTATGACGTGTGCGCAAATATAAGCGTTCGTGCCTTTCGTGACGGCGAAAACGCCGTTCGACGCACGTACTTTGTCGGGAAAATCATCAAATTTTTCACAATCTCTGCCGGATCGGAAGCCGAAATGCGTGAACAGGGAATAATCCGCGTCTTCGCTGATGACGGAAACGGTGAAATCGTCCGCGTATTGCAGCATATCGGCGGTGTGATTGCTTTTGCTGACGGAAACCGTGATCGTATCAGGTGCGGAAGCTACTTGCACGACGGTGTTGACGATGCATGCGTTGTCCTTTTTGTAGCATCTGACGCCGAGGACGAAAAGTCCGTATGTAAGTTTGTTCATTACGTTATTCATTATTTGTTTCCTCTTTCTGACAAATTTCGCATTTTCCAACGTAGCAAAGCTGGACGTAGGAGAGGGAAAATCCCGATATTTTCCCGGCGTCCTTGACTATCCCGTCGGGCAAAAACGCTGCGGGCAGATCAATGATCTTGCCGCAGACGGAGCAGACCGCGTGCGCGTGGGGATCCGTTCGGGCATCGAATCGCTCCTTGTCGTTGAAGACGCCGACGGACACGATGCTCCCGCTCTCCTTCATCTCGTTCAGATTGCGGTAGACCGTGCCGAGGCTCAGATCGGGGTATTGATCCTTCAGCCGACTGAAGACCCATTCCGCGTCGGGGTGCGAGGTCGTATTTCTGAGGCAATTTGCGATCGCCTCTCTTTTTTTGCTGTATCTTTTGTTCATACAGTCCTCTTAATAAGAATAATTCTCATTAGCGAGATTATATCATACCTTTTCCGATTTGTCAAGAGGGAATTTACAAAGAAAAACCGCCTTTGCCGAATAAAACGGGCGGATAAGGCAGTTTTTTTGTAAAAAAGTACCTGCTGAGAAGGAAAAATCCTTTTCAGCAGGTTTTCTTTATTGCGCGTCTCATACCGCTGTAAGCAGGGAAATTATATATAATTTCCGAAAAAAGTGATGTTTGCCCTTTCGGGCAAGTGATGTTATGGCTATGCCATAGTGATGTTTTGCGGCGTTGCCGCAAAGTGATGTGATGTGTTCCTCGCACGCCCGCAGGCACATCACTCGGCGAAGCTGAACATCACGCACGAAGTGCGCATCACGTTCCGCAAAAGGCGGAACACATCGTTTCGGCGCGTATCGGATAAGCTGAAAAAACATCCTTATGGGCACGCGCCGAACGAACGGCAAGGGCGGTTTTTCGTGCTTTTATTTGATTATGATCCTTTTATTTCGGACGAACGCGATAAAATTCTCTTTTATAGCACAATACGAAAGTTTGGTCAATCATTGAATTCAGCGTAAGAAAGAGGCGGTCCTTCCGCTGTCGGTCTCGCTGACGAGCGTTCCGTCGGAATCGAAGGTGCAGACGTATATTTCGGATATTCCCGAGAACGTAAAGAAACTCGTGTAGGGCGAGTCTTTTGCGTATACGATATTTTCGACTTCCCATTCAAGCTCGTTCGATCCGTTCACGGAAAGCGTACCGCCGAGTGATTCTTTCACCGAATAGAACGCCTGCGGCGTGATACTCTCGGGATCGCACACGAGAAGCACGGCGGTATAGTTGTCCTGTATGAGCCGTGTCACTTCTTCGTCCGGAACGTCGTCGTATATTCCTTTGGAATAGTATTTCAAACGCAGATATTCGATCACGTCCCAAAGTTCGTAATCTTGCTTCGGCGTCGAATATGCCGAGACGTAGACCCGCCCCGAAAATTCGATCATATCCGTGATACGGTACGTACAGTCGTCCGCCTCGAAGGTGACAGTGTCAATCAATTTTCCGTCTTTGTCAAGTTTAAGCAGATCGTTGCCCCAGTTCTGCACGATATAGCCGTCTCCGAGATGCGCCGCTTTTTTGACACCGCGGGAGACCGTCTCGGTATTGCGGAAATACAGTTCTTTTCCGCTCCGGTCGTAACGGGAAAGGCACAGATAATCGGTATCCGCTATATCCGTACCGCGCGTATAGCCGAATACTTCGATGATCCCGTCTTCGTTCGGCAGGACCGAGGAGATCTTCTCGCGCCCGAACCCGTGGTCGGGCTGATTTTGCCACTC
>JAZLHQ010000029.1:0-3142 GCA_045616925.1 Eubacteriales bacterium
AACCCGACGACGGGCAAGACGATCAGAGGCGAGCTGACGAAGCAGGTCGATCTCATCAAGCTCTGCAATTCTCTCGGCGTCGAGCGCGTGACGGTCGCCGATCCCTTCGACGTCAAGAAATTCGAAGAGGTCGTCAAGCGCGAGGTCGAGACCGACGAAGTGTCGGTCATCATCGCGCAGCGCCCCTGCGCGCTCCTCAAGGGCGTCAGATACACGGGTCACTGCGAGATCAGTGACAAGTGCCGCAAGTGCAGAATGTGCATGAAGCTCGGCTGCCCCGCGATCAGCGTGGACGAAAACGGAACCGTTTCGATCGACAGAACGCAGTGCAACGGCTGCACGCTCTGCGTGGGCGTCTGCCCGTTCGGCGCGATCGAAAAGAAGGACTGAGGAGGGAACGCCATGAATAAAACGACCAATATTATGATCGTCGGCGTCGGCGGGCAGGGAACGCTGCTCGCGAGCCGCATTCTCGGCAACGCCGTGATCAGCGAGGGCTACGACGTCAAGGTTTCCGAAGTGCACGGCATGAGCCAGCGCGGCGGAAGCGTCGTCACCTACGTCAAATACGGCGAAAAGGTCTGGTCGCCGATCATCGACAAGGGCGAAGCGGACATCATCCTCGCCTTTGAACTGCTCGAAGCGTACCGCGCCCTGCCTTATCTCAAAAAGGGCGGAAAGATCATCGTCAACGATCAGAAAATCAACCCGATGCCCGTCATCACGGGCGCGGCGAGCTATCCGCAGGATATTGCCGGAAAGATCGGCAAAGAGGCGGATCTTCTGAAGCTCGACGCTCTGAAGCTTGCCCTCGAGGCGGGCAGCGCGAAGGCGGTCAACGTCGTTCTCATCGGCGTGATGGCGAAAAAGACGCAGATCCCCTATAAGGTCTGGGTCGAGACCGTCAAGAATACCGTGCCGCCGAAATTTCTGGAGGTCAATCTGAAAGCGTTCGACCTCGGATACAATTTTGAAGGATAATAAAATGCCTGTCAGAAACGAAAAAATCGAATATATGCCCCGAAAGGAGCTGAAAAAGCTCCAGAGCGAGCGGCTCGTCGAAACGGTCGGAAGGTGCTACGAGCACGTCCCCTGTTTCCGCACGCGCATGGACGAACTGGGTCTTAAGCCCGCCGATATCAAGGGCATAGAGGATCTTCCGAAGCTTCCGTTTTCCTATAAAAAGGATCTCCGGGACAACTACCCGTTCGGACTTTTCGCCGTTCCGATCGAAGACGTCGTGCGCGTGCACGCGTCCTCGGGAACGACCGGCAAGCGCATCGTCGTCGGCTACACGCAGAACGACCTCGATATGTGGTCGGAATGCTTCGCCCGCCTTCTGACGGGCGTCGGCGTTACGGATAAGGACCTCGTACAGATCTCGTTCGGCTACGGACTCTTCACGGGCGGATTCGGTGCGCACGCGGGCGTCGAAAAGGTCGGAGCGACGGTCATCCCGATCTCGTCGGGCAACACTGCCCTGCAGATCCAGACGATGATCGACTTCGGCACGACCGTCTTGTGCTCGACCCCCTCTTACGCGATGTACCTCGCCGAGGAGATCGAAAGAATGGGCGTCAGGGATCAGCTCAAACTGCGCGTCGGCATCTTCGGCGCGGAGCCGTGGTCCGAAAATATGCGCAAAAAGATCGAAGAGGGGCTCGGCATCAAGGCGTACGACGTCTACGGCCTTTCCGAAGTGATGGGCCCCGGCGTCGCCTGCGAATGCGAAATGCAGGGGGGAATGCACGTCTGGGAGGACAATTTCATCGTCGAAACGATCGATCCCGAGACGGGCGAAGTCCTGCCCGAAGGGGAGACGGGAGAGCTTGTATTCACATCGCTGACGAAAGAGGCGTTTCCCGTCATCCGCTACCGCACGCGCGACATCTGCGCGCTGATCCCCGAAAAATGCGCCTGCGGACGCACGCATATCCGTATGCAGAAGCCGAGCGGCCGCTCCGACGATATGCTCATCATCAGAGGCGTCAACGTCTTCCCGTCGCAGATCGAGGAAGTGCTTCTCAAGGTCTGCGGGAAGGGGATCACGCCGAACTATCAGATCGTTCTCGACCGCGTCAACAACAACGACACGTTCGATATCAACGTCGAGATGAGCGAAGCGTTCTTTACGGACGACGTGAAGTCGATCGAAAAGCTCGAGCGCGTGATCGTCGAAGACCTGCGTTCGGTGCTCGGCATCGGCGCGAAAGTCCACCTCGTCAACCCGAAATCGATCGTGCGCAGCGAAGGAAAAGCGAAGCGCGTGATCGACAACCGTCAAGGCAAGATCTGATAAGGAGGAGCAGAAATGATCATCCGTCAAATTTCCGTATTTCTCGAAAACAAACCGGGCAGACTGACCGCCGCCGTCGACGTCCTCGCCAAAAACGGGATCGACATCAGCGCGCTCACCCTCGCGGACACCGCCGAATACGGCGTTCTGCGCATGATCGTCGATCAGCCCGACCGCGCGAAGGAAGTCCTCAACGAAGCGGGCATCGTCGCGCATATCAGCCACGTCGTGGGGATCGCGATGGACGACGTCCCCGGCGGCGCCGTAACGATCCTGCACACGCTTTCCGACAACGGACTCAGCATCGAATACACGTACGCCTGCGTCGGAAGGATCAGCGGCAAAGCGCTGATGGTCGTGCGTACGGACGACCGCCGGAAGGCGGAAGAGATCCTCGAAAAGAGCGGTCACGGGCAGCTGAGCCCCGCCGACGTTTACCGAATCTGACCGAAAAGGAGAACGAAAATGGAATACAATATCTCCGACCGTATGCGCCCGATGAAGGGCTCCGCGATCCGTGAAATCTTCAAATACGCCGCCGATCCGAGCGTCATTTCGCTCGCGGGCGGCAATCCCGCGCCCGAACTGTTTCCCGCCGAAGAACTCGCGGGGATCGCCGAGCGCGTTCTGAAAGAGACCCCCGTGCTCGCTCTTCAATACGGCATCACGGAGGGACATACCCCGCTTCGCGACGCGATCAAGGAGCGCCTCAAGCGGATCGAAAACATCGGCACTCCCGACGACGAACTGATCGTCGTATCGGGCGGCCAGCAGGGGATCGAGCTCGCGACGAAAGTGCTCGTCAACGAGGGCGACGTCGTGATCGTCGAGGAGCCGAGCTTCATC
>JAZLHQ010000030.1:0-2776 GCA_045616925.1 Eubacteriales bacterium
GCCCGCAGCGGCGGCGCTCTCGGCAGGCGTCCGTTTCCTTGATTCCGTCGGGATCGGAAATATCGAAAAGCACGAGCGATCGCTCGTAAAGCGCGCGAAATCGCTCCTTGAAACGATCCCCGAAATAAAGATCTGTCTTCCGAAAAGGGAAAGCGGCGGGATCCTGCTCTTCAATCTCGGCGATTATGCCGCTGAGGACGTCGCTTACGCGCTCGACAAAGAGGGGATCGCGGTGCGCGCGGGACTCCATTGTGCGCCGCTCGCGCACAAGAAGATCGGAACGCTCGAAAAGGGCGCCGTCAGAGCGAGCTTCGGGTGGTTCAATACGCCCGCCGACGCGGACGCGCTTTATTTCGCTCTGCGAACGATCGCGCGTTCAGGCCTTTGAAACGTAAAATTACTTGACAAAACCCGCACTTTGTTGTATAATTTCACCGAAAACGGCGGGTTTGATGAAATCAAACATTTGTTCTCTTTTTGTGCTCAAACTATTGACAAACAAATGTTCGTGTTGTATAATGAAATCAGAACGAAAAATATCGGGGAACTGATTTTATGAAATACGAAAGAATAAACGTAGAGGTGAGCGTCGTTTTCACCGAAAACGGGGAAATGCTGCCCAAAGCTTTCAGAATGTTTGAAGAGAACGTACCGATCCGCAGGGTCGTCAGAAAACGCGTATTCTGCCCGCCGGACGTCGGCTGCATCTGCCCGACCGAATATACCGTGCGCACCGAAAACACGGTGCTGCACCTCTATTACGAAGAAGAGACGGGCATCTGGTTCGTGATCCGAAGCGAAGAGGGCGTTTTCCGATGACGAACGACAGGGTGATCCTGCACAGCGATCTGAACGGATTTTTCGCGTCCGTCGAAATGGCGCTCGATCCGTCCTTAAAAAGCGTCCCGCTCGCCGTCTGCGGCAGTACGGAGGACCGGCACGGGATCGTGCTCGCGAAGAACGAAATTGCCAAGAAATACGGCATCAAGACGGGAATGATCAACGGGGAAGCCAAGCGGCGCTGCCCGGATCTCGTGATCCGACCGCCGCAATACGAGCGTTATACGGAATTTTCGCGTCTCGCGCATAAAATTTACGAACGCTATACCGACCTCATCGAGCCGTTCGGGATCGACGAATGCTGGCTCGACGTCGGAAAGCTCGCCGAAAATAAGATCGAAAACGGTGTTTTGATTGCCGATGAGATCCGCAAAACGGTCAGAACGGAGCTCGGAATGACCGTCAGCGTCGGCGTTTCCTTCAATAAGATCTTCGCGAAACTCGGCTCCGATATGAAGAAGCCGGACGCCGTTACGGTGATCACGCAGGAAAATTTCAAAGAAAAAGTGTGGAAACTGCCCGTTTTCGACCTGCTCTACGCGGGCAGGGCGACGACGGACAAGCTTTACAGAATGGGCGTTCGCACGATCGGCGAGCTCGCCGCGTTTCCGATCGGAATGATCCGCACGGTCTTCGGGGTCAACGGCGAAATGCTCTGGAGATCGGCGAACGGACTCGACGATTCCCGCGTGATGCACAAGGATTACAAAGCGCCCGTCAAAAGCATCGGGCACGGCGTCACGCTGCGCTCCGATCTCAAAACGACGCTTGAAGTGCGCTGCGTTTCGCTTCTGCTCGTGCAGGACGTCGTACGAAGGATGAATACGGAGCGCCTCGAAGCGCTCGCGGGAGAACTTACGCTGCGCCTTGACGATCTTTCTTACAGAACGTACAACTGCCGCTTTGAGCATCCCGTCAGAACGACGGCGGAATTGCACGGGGAACTGATGCGCCTGTTTGAACTGCGCTACCATTGGGAGCTTCCCGTGCGCGCCGTCACGGTGCGCGCGACCGCGCTCCGCCCGGCGGATCTCTTCGGGAAGCAGACGGATCTTTTCACGGATGAGACGGAAGAGCAGCGCAGGATCGACCTTGACGGCGTCGTCGCGGATCTTCGGAGCCGTTTCGGCTTTGAGACGATCGTTCCGGCGGCGCTCCTTCTGAACGATAAAATGCCGGGCGTGCACGCCAAAGACGTCACGCTTCCGGGAATGATGTACAAATAAACGGTAAAGGAAAATCTTATGGCGGAAAAGACGAAGATTCACGAAGGACACAGAGCGCGGATGCTTTCTCGCTACCGCAAAAACGGAAGCGACGGACTTGCGGATCACAATCTGCTCGAAATGCTGCTCTTTTTCAGTATTCCGAGGGTCAATACCAACGAACTCGCGCACGAGCTGATCGAGTGCTGCGGATCCCTTGAAAACGTTTTCAGAGCGGATCCCGCCGTTCTCAAAAGCGTCGACGGGATCGGGCAGAAGAGCGCCGATCTCATCCGCCTCTGCGCCGATATCGGAGACAGGATCCGGATGAACCGCCACGACGAGCGTATCGACTGTACCGATAAGGAAGCGCTCAAGGCGTATCTTACGGACCGTATGCGCGATTGCAGGGAAGAATATCTTCTGGCGCTTTTGTTCGATAACAGCGGAAAACTGATCAAGGAGAGCGTTATCGAGATCGGCAGCGTGAAGGCGGTCGACGTCAATCTGCCGCGTATCGCGTCCGAAGCGATGACGCATAAGGCGGCGTCGATCATCCTCGTCCACAATCATCCGGGCACGAGTGCCGAGCCGTCCGACGAAGATATTGCCTCCACGAGATACGTGATGCGCGTTCTGAAGCCGTTCGATCTCACCGTGACGGAGCATTACGTCGTTGCGGGAGACGAGTTCTTCGGGATCGTCGATTTCCTTCAAAAAGAAGAAAAACG
>JAZLHQ010000031.1:0-3847 GCA_045616925.1 Eubacteriales bacterium
TACAATTCGAACGTCACGAACGTGATGGCGGACTTCGGCGTTTCACACGCGTCGGCGGGACTCGTCTCGACCTTCTGCTTCTTCTCCTACGGGATCGGGCAGGTCCTGAACGGCATCCTCTGCAAGTTTTACAACAAGAAGATCCTCTTCCCGATCGTTCTGACGGTCTCGGCACTGACGAATATCGCCGTGTACTTGATTCCCGTTTCGGGATTTCCGTTCATCAAGTTCCTGTGGCTTCTGAATGGGGCGGCGCAGTCCGCGCTCTGGTCCTCGCTCATCATGATCTACAGCGAAAACCTTGACAAAGAGCATCTGAAAAAGGGCGTGGTCGCCGCGGGCGCCGTGACGCCGGCGGGAACGCTTCTCACCTACGGTATGAGCGCTCTCTTCTCGAAAATCGGTCATTATCGCCTGTCCTTCCTCTTCGGCGCAGTTTCGATGCTCGCGATCGCGGTCGTATGGCTTCTTTTCTTCCAGCCGAGCGGAATCGAGATCGAGAAAAACAAGGAAGCGGAAAAGCTCGAAAATACGGCGCTCAACGCCCGCAGGAAGAAGCTTCCCATCTCCTTTACGATCATGCTTGTTCTCTTCTGCTGCTTCTCGTTCGAATGCAACTTCGTGCGCGACACGCTCCTCGTATGGGTCCCCGCGATCATGCAAGAGGTCTTCGGACTCGGAGACAGTCTCTCGATCCTTCTGACGCTCACGATGCCGATCCTCGGCTTCTTCGGATGCCTGACGGCGCTGAAGCTCTGCAAGCTCCTCGGTGACTTCATCAAGGCGTCTACGCTCTTCTTCCTGATCGGCTCCGTCTCAACGCTTCTGACGCTGCTCCTCATCGGAAAGGCCGCCGTTCCCGTGCTTCTCTTCTTCGGTATCATCTCGTTTATGATGTCCGCCGTCAACAACGTCGTGACGAGCATCGCGCCCGTCAATCTGAACGATTTCATCCGTTCGGGTCTGCTCGCGGGCATCCTCGACGGCTTCTGCTACCTCGGAAGCACCGTCAGCTCCTACGGCGTCGGCGCCATCGTCGACAAAACGGGATCGTGGAATCCCGTCTTCGTGCTTCTCTTCGCCACGCTCTGCGTCTGCACGCTGGCGGGCGCCGTCTACGGGATCGCCGGAAAGGCTGCCGGCAAAAAGAAAGCGGAGCAGTAAATCCGGACGTGATGCGGTGATCCGGAGGCAGATTTGAAGATCTCCTTACGTTTTTCCGCCGTTTTGTCCTTATCACTTGCCGTTCTGCTCTTTGAGCCGAAGATCCTTTTTGCGACCATTTTGAGCGCTTTTCTGCACGAAATCGCACATATCATCGTCATCCGCCTCTCGGGCGGGCAGGTTTATGCCCTCGAGATCCTGTCGGGCGGATGCGTCATCAGAAGATCCCCCGATTCTATGGGTTTTGCGTCCGATCTCGCCGTCTTCGCGGCGGGACCGCTCGCAAATCTTATGCTTTGGGGGATTTTCTTTCCTTTTTCCGGCTTTTTCGCGCCCCTTTCGCGCGTGTCGCTTTCGTTGGCGGTCTTCAATCTTCTGCCCATCCGATCGCAGGACGGCGGGCGTATTCTGAAGCTTCTCGCCTGCCGTTTTCTCCCGCCGGCGGCAGCTTCTCTGACAGCGGAGATCTTTTCGCTCCTCTCGCTCGGCGTTCTCTGGATCTTCGGGATCCGGATGCTTCTTTTTTACGATTTTTCCTGCGTTTATTTCTGGTTCTGCCTCGGCGCTTTTTACGTTTTTTACGTAAAAAGCACCTTCGGAAACGGTACGTGAAACCGATTCCGCGAAGCGCAAAAATTTTCATAATTTTTTTTGCAAAACTATTGCAAAATCGACAAATTTCTGCTATAATAACCTATCTTTTTTATACATGGAGGTAATAATAACAAGGAAATGAAAAAAACGAGCGGACTTGGTTCTGATGTACTCATCCGGCTGAAGGGCGTCTCCAAAAGCTTTGACGGCGAATGCGTACTGAATTCGATCGACCTCGAGGTACACGATAACGAATTCATGACGCTTTTAGGCCCGTCCGGCTGCGGCAAAACGACGACCCTCAGAATTATCGGCGGCTTTGAGACCCCCGATACCGGAACTGTATTCTTCGGCGGTAACGATATTACCGCGGTCCCGCCTTACGAGAGATCCGTCAACACCGTATTCCAGAAATACGCGCTGTTCCCCCACCTGAACGTCTTTGACAACATCGCGTTCGGTCTGCGTCTGCAGAAGGTGCCCGGGGAAACGATCAAAGAGCGCGTCAAGGAAATGTTGGCGCTCGTCAACCTCAAAGGCTTCGAAACCAGATCCATCAGCACCCTGTCGGGCGGTCAGCAGCAGAGAGTTGCGATCGCGCGCGCGCTGATCAACAATCCGAAAGTTCTTCTGCTCGACGAGCCTCTCGGCGCACTCGACTTAAAACTCCGCAAGGATATGCAGAACGAACTGAAAAAGATCCAGCGCAAGACGGGGATCACTTTCATTTACGTAACCCACGACCAGGAGGAAGCCCTCTCGATGTCCGATACCGTCGTCGTCATGGATTCGGGCAAGATCCAGCAGATCGGCTCCCCCGTTGAGATCTACAACGAACCGATCAACGCGTTCGTCGCCGATTTCATCGGAGAATCCAACATCGTCGACGGCGTGATGCTCAAGGACTATCTCGTCTCCTTCGCGGGACAGCAGTTCAAGTGCGAAGACGCCGGTTTTGCTCCGAACGAGCCCGTCGACGTCGTCGTGCGTCCCGAGGACATCGACATCGTGCCGATCGATCAGTGTATGCTGACCGGTAAGGTCACGTCCGTCACGTTCAAGGGCGATTACTACGAAATTATTACCGATATCGACAATTTCAAATGGATGATCGAAACGACCGACCCGCACGGGCTCGGCGAAACGATCGGCATTTCCATCGACCCGTATCAGATCCAGGTCATGCGCAAGTCCGAATACTCCGATAAATTCGGCGACTACTCCACCTTCTCGGATGAAATGGACCACCTGTCCAATCCCGACGAAATCGCGGAGGAAGCAGAACAAGAATGAAAAAGTCGTCTGTATTTTACAAGATCGCAGCGGCTCCGCACATCGTCTGGTCCGTACTTTTCATCGTCGCGCCGATGCTTTTCGTGCTTTACTACGCGTTCACCGATAAAAACGGCGCGCTGACGCTCGAAAACGTCCGCATGATCGGCAACTACGGTCCGACCTTCCTGCTCTCCGTCTGCTTTGCCGTCATCACGACGGCCGTCTGCCTCGTGATCGGCTACCCGATCGCGTTCGCGATCTCCCTCGCTTCCCCGAAGAAGCAGAAGATCCTGATCACGCTCATGATGCTCCCGATGTGGATGAATCTTCTGATCCGTACCTATTCGTGGACGACCATTCTCAACAAAACGCCTCTTTACAACACCCCCGCCGCGGTCATCCTCGGCATGGTGTACGACTATCTGCCCTACATGATCCTGCCGATCTACACGGTGCTTTCCAAGATCGACCCGAGACTGACGGAAGCCGCAAAAGACCTCGGATGCAACACCTTCCAGACGCTTTCGATGGTCACGCTTCCTTTGTCCCGCGCAGGCATCATCTCCGGCATCACGATGGTATTCGTCCCCTCCATCAGCACCTTCTATATCGCCACGATGCTCGGCGGCGGCAAGTACGCGCTGATCGGTGATATCATCGAATCCATCATCAACACGCAGCACAACAACAACGCTGCGTCCGCCCTTTCGCTCGTTCTGATGATCCTTATCCTCATCAGCACGGCGATCATGAACAAATTCGGTGACGCGAGCGTCGGGGAGCGGAGAATATGAAAAAACTGAGTTCCGTTATT
>JAZLHQ010000032.1:0-2606 GCA_045616925.1 Eubacteriales bacterium
AATTATAGGAAAATGTGCTATACTCATATTATAAAATACCGCATCGTCGGAAGGAAAGGTGATACCCATGAATTTTAATCTCAAAGACACTGCAAAAGAAAAACTGATCCTCGTTGCACATCGCGGCGTATGGGGCGGCAACATCCCCTGCAACACGATCCCCGCTTACAATATCGCTCTTAAACAGGGCGCCGATATGATCGAAGTGGACATTGAAATGTCCGCTGACGGAAAGCTCTACATTTTCCATCCCGGTATGGAAAAGGCTCTGCTCTACTCCGCAGCACGCATCAAAAACATCGATTCCGATTACATCAAGCATCTGCGCTACGTCAACATCGATACCGTTCCGACGCAGTTCCCCGTTTACACCCTTGACGACGTTCTCGAGGAATTCAAGGATCGCTGCTACATCAACGCCGACAAGTTCTGGTTCTATCCGAAGGAGATCTCCGAGGCGATCAGAAAGCACAATATGATGGATCAGATCCTCGTCAAGACCGACTACAAGAAGGAATATCTCGACATCATCGAGGAATACTGCCCCGACGTACAGTATATGGCGATCGTACGCGATCCTCTGCAGATCGAGGAAGTCAAGAAGCGCAAGATCAACTACGTCGGCAACGAAGTGCTCTTCAGCAGCGAAGACAGCCTCTTCGCATCTCCCGAATTCATCGAAAAGCAGCATAAGGACGGACTTCTCGTCTGGTGCAACTCGATCGTCTACAACTACAAGACGGTACTTGCCGCCGGTCACAACGACGACAACTCCCTGATCATCGACCCCGCGTACGGCTGGGGCTGGATCGCAGACCGCGGATTCGACTTCATGCAGACCGACTGGGTCATGATGGCAGCCGAATATCTGAAGAGCGCCGGTAAGCTCTATCGCAAATAAGATCGTTTTTCGAACGGAAGCGGCAAAACCGCTTCCGTTTTTGAAATCAGAAAGGATTTATCATGCAATTTCCGGATTTCAGGATCATCGACTTCCACACGCATCCGTTCACGGATCGCGAAACGAATATCTGCTCGCATATCGACCACTGCGATATGTCGCCCGAAAAGATCGTGCGCGATCTGAAACGCTCGGGCGCTTCTCTCATCTGCGGCTCCGTGATCGCGAAAAGATCGGGTCCAAACGATCCTTCCAGCGATCTCGATCTCATCAACTTATCGAATGAGAAAATGCTCCTTGCCAAAGAGATCCTCGGCGATTTTTACGTTCCCGGATTCCACGTGCATCCCGCTTACGTCAAAGAGTCGCTTGAGATCATCGAAAAGATGAACGCGCGCGGCATCCGGCTCATCGGCGAGCTCGTTCCCTATTCGCACGGCTGGCACGATTACGACTGCGAAGGCTTTTCGGAGATCCTCGATCTCGCAGAAGAGTACGGTATGATCGTCTCGTTCCATTCGATCGACAACGACAGAATGGACGAAATGGTGAAAAAGCATCCGAAGGTGACGTTCGTCGCGGCGCATCCCGGCGAATACAAGGATTTCGTCCGGCATATCGAGCGGATGAAACTGAGCGAAAACTACTATCTCGACCTTTCGGGCTACGGCATCTTCCGCCACGGGATGCTGCGCGCGGGGATCGATCAGATGGGCGTTGAGCGCTTCATCTACGGTTCGGATTACCCGACCTGCAACCCCTATATGTACGTCGGCGGCGTTCTCATGGATCCGCTGATCACCGATTCCGAAAAAGAAATGCTCTTTGCGAAAAACGCCGAAGCGCTTCTGCAAAGAGCAAATATTTCGTATAAATTTACGTAATTCAGAGTCCCGCGAGATCTTTGATGACCTCGCCCGCCATGATGTACCCCATCACGGGCGGAACGAACGAAATACTGCCGGGTAAAGACGCCTTGCCGGGTACCGCTTCAGCGGGATCCGACGGGGCGTTTTTGATCGGCTCTTCTCTGGAATAGACGACCTTCAGATGATCGATACCCATCTGACGGAGTTTTACGCGCATCACGCGCGCAAGAGGACAAACGGACGTTTTCGAGATATCGGCGACCTCGAAACGCGTGGGATCGAGTTTGTTCCCCGCGCCCATCGCGCTGATGACGGGGACGTTCGCCTCCTTCGCCTTCTTCACGATCGCGAGCTTCGCGCTGACGGTGTCGACCGCGTCGACGATATAATCGAAGCGCGAAAAATCGAAGGAATCCGCGTTTTCGGGCAGGAAAAAAACCTCGTTCGTCTCGACCGTCGCTTGGGGATTGATCGAGAGGACGCGCTCTTTCGCCGCCTGCACCTTGCTCTGCCCGACCGTTTTCACGGTCGCGATCAGCTGTCTGTTGATATTGGTCACGCTGACGGTGTCCTTATCCGTCAGCGATATAAAACCGACGCCCGCGCGCGCAAGCGCTTCCACGACGGCTCCGCCGACGCCGCCGACGCCGAACACGGCGATTTTTGCGCTTATGATCTTTCCGACTGCTTCGTCACCGGTCATATTTCTCGTGCGGTCAAGAAAATTTTCCATCTTTTTACCTTACTTTTTCTTCGCGTTTTTCTTTTTTTTGGACGGGCTTTCGGGCAGCGCGTCCCAGATGCTCGTGACACTGTTCGCTTCGTCGAGCAGGCGT
>JAZLHQ010000033.1:0-11097 GCA_045616925.1 Eubacteriales bacterium
GGAACGCCCGTCAGGCTGATCGTCGCGAACTTGTTGATGCCGTCCACGGGAACGACCGAGTAAGCTTTGGGATCGAAGAAGACGGCGTTGACCTTTCCGTCGGGATCCGCTTCACCGAAAAAGGCGTAGGAGCCGATCTTCGCGGTGAACGATTTCACATCATCGGCGTTTGCGTAGGGCAGGCAGAAGATGCCGGGCTTATAGTGGTTGACCATCGCGGCGAGCTCGTCGACGTTGTCGCTCCTGAGCGTAAGCGCCATCACGTCGTCGTCGGAATTCTCTTTTGCGGGAAGCTCCGTATAGACGCGCGGGTCTGCGGGGACCTCGATCGCGGGAAGCGTTACGACGGGATTCACGACGATCGGAGCCGCCGTCGTCGTGACCTTCGCGGTCGTCGTCACTTTCGTCGTGGTCGCCTTCGTCGTCACGGGCGAAGTGGTCTTGGACGAGGTCGTTACGGGATTTTGAGTGGTCACGATCGCCGTCGTCGGGGTGAGTGTCGTGGGGGTAGGCGTCGTCGGAGCCTCGGTAGTCGGCGCTGCCGTCGTCGGGGTATCCGTTGACGGCTCCGCGGTCGTCGGCACGAGAGCGGACGTCACGTCACCCGATCCGGGATCCGTATCGGTGATTACCGACGTCACATTCGAAGACGCGGGCGCGGAATTCCCCTTTTCGGGCTTGACCTTCGCCGCGTTCTGCGCGAGGATGCAGGCGAGGACGAGAAGCACCGCGAGCGCGAGCACCGCGATCAGAAGCAGAATTTTCTTCATTTGGGTGTATATCCTTTCAAATAAACTCTTAATATCCTATTTTATCACAAAATGTCGGATTGTCAAGACTTTTTCGTCTTTCGCAGCCGAATAAATGCGTCGCCGCTGATTCCGGGAGGCGTCACGGGCAGATATGCGGAGAAGCGGTCGGTGTGGCGGAAGGCTTCGCTCGTCACGACGCGCACGACAAGTTCGTTTACATCCCGGTCAAGAAGTCCCGAGAGGTCCGCTTCGAAGGGCGGGGCGATCAGATCGGCTGAGTGTCTGCCGTTGACGAAGACGCGCGCGCACTCGCCGACGCGGCCGAGGGACAGAACGGCTTTCCCGTCCGCTTTCGGGAGCTTTGCGCGGTAGTATTTGTCCCCGTCGGGCGCGTTCGGGATCTCCGAAAGCATAACGGGCAGGATTTTGCCTTCTCCGTAGTCGTGCGGATCGTATTCTTTTCCGTCGGACGAAACGAGCAGAACGGATTCGAACGGACGGAGCTTCACCCGCACGCCGTTTTTGCGTTTCGACGGCGCCGTGAGTTCGTTCGTCATCGCGTCGTAGAAGAGAAAATCTCCGTCGGCTTTGAAGGTGAAATCAGCCGTTTCAAGCGGATCCTCGTTGAAGAGGAAGATGAAATCGGAGCCGTTTTTCACGGTGTGATAGAAGCGGACGTGGGGAAGATCGCTGCCGAATGATACGTGGTAAAAACCGCGTTTTTTGAGATAAGACGCAAGTTTTCCGAGCGAAACGACCTCGAAAAGTCCCTTTTCGACCGCTTTTTTGGAATCGGTGATCGAGGGAAGGGCGTCTTCGAAGATCACGGACAGACCTTTGCCCGCGAGTTTCTCAAGCAGTCGGAGCAGCTTGTCGGAGATGCAGGCGCCGTAAGGCACGATCAGCGCGCCGTACTTTTCGCGGTTGACGACGAGTTTCTTGTCAAGAACGCGGCTGTTTTCGAGATAATCGTACGGAATGACGTCGAAATCGATCTGCTTCTGCGTCAGCACCTTCGTGACCTCTTCGGTGTCCGCGTGAGCGGCACCCGTCCATTCCGCCGTACTGTAAAGGACGGCGACGTCCGCTTGGTGAATACCGCCGAAGAGCAGATCCGACAGGCGGTGCATATAGGTCATCAGCTGTCCGAACATCGGAAATTCGCGGTTCGTGCCGTGATTGTAGAAGTGCGGCGGGCAGTCGGGATCGTCCTTCTTCGGGGTAAACGCGTGCGGGACGAAATAGTTGATACCCGCAGAGAGCATCTGGTCCGTCAGATATTTCATCATCGGAAGACCCTCCGCCCAGCCGAACGCGCCGAAGATCTCGCACATCGCGCGTCCCTTCTTCTTGGGGTCGATGTGCGCGTGGGAGGACGCGAGCTTCGCGAGCAGATAGGAATAGAACGCGGGATTTGACGTATCGTTCCAGATCGGCGCTGCGTGAGGCATTTCGAGAAGCCCCGGGATCGTCTGATTGAGAACGATGTCGCAGCCCGCCATATCCTGTCCGTCAAGGGAGCGGAAGAAATGACCCGGACCGTAGGTGAGGCGCAGATGCGAGCCCATATCCTCGATGATGTGGCCGATGTACATAACGCCGCGCTCACGGCACCACGAGCCGAGTTTTTCGGAGAAATTCTCGCGGTAGAGCTTCGTGATCGTTTCCATATAGGCGTTCCGGACGGCGGGCGTTTTGTCCCCGACCTCCTGCCAGAGCGCCGGAAGTGCCAGAGTGATCTCATCGGCGGAAAGGCTGCATTCCTTCGCCATCAGAAGGGGCAGATCGTCGCGCCACGGGAGCGTCTTCATTCCGTTTTTGAGGTAAGAATCGTAGCCGCTGCGGTCGTTCGTGAATTCCGGCTCGTCCGAGAAAAATCCGATCAGAGGATCGCCGAAGAGATCCTTGAAGTGCGCGTAATGCGGCTCGTAGACCGCCGTCAGCATCGCCTCGGTCGAACGGGGATTCAGCATATCGATATAATCTTTTTTGTTGTGCCTGTTCTGCGAACGGATCAGATAGAATACTCTGTACACGCCCGCGGGGAAATCCGCCGTGATGAAGCCGTTTTCAAAAGTATCCGTCAGATCGTAAGCGTCTCCGACGAGGATCCTGCCGTCGTCCGAGCGCTTGTAGGCGAGGATCTTATAAAACGATTCGTCGCTCGCGATGACGGGCGTCTGAATCATGATTCTCCCCGTACCGCCGACGAAATCGTAATACTGCCGTGTCAGCGTGACTTGACGAAGTTCGGGATGCGAAGCGACGTAGCCGCAGGCGTATCCGGTCGGGAAGTGCTTGTCGTCGAGCAGCCAGACCTTCATCCCGTTCTCTTTCGCGTAGGCGAGGATGAAGCCGAAATCCTCCCACCATTCCTCTTCGCAGAATTTTTCGTGGGTGCGGCTCTCGACGCAGAACTGCGTGATGCCCGATTTTCTGATCGCGTCCATTTCGGCGCGAAGCGTTTGTCTGTCTTCTCCGTGCTGCCAGAAAAACGGCAGGATGTGCGACGTGTCGTGGTTTCCTTTTATGACGTTCCTGAGCTGCTGATTCATTTCGGATGCTCCTTTCGTATGCGAAAAAAACGTTCAAACGTATTATAGCATCCAAAGCGCAAAATGTCAAGAAACCGTTGACAAAAAACGAAAAATGAGTTATAATAATATGTACGAAAATTTGTCGAAAGCAGGATGTACGCACGATGGATACGATGAAAAAAGATCATATGAGAAAATGGACGGTAACGCTCGTTTTTCTTATCGTTTTTGCTCTTTTTACGGCGGCGGTCAAGCTCGTCGACGTCGAAAAAGCGGGACCGCTTGAGAGCGAGATCGGTTTTGCGAAACTCAATACCGCCGTTTCGGACCGGATCGGCTATCATCCCGCGCTGTTCGAAGCGGCGCAGGTCCTCGGCTATCTCGCGATCCTTCTCTGCATCTTTTTCGGCGCCGTCGGATTCTTTCAGATGATCGGGCGCAGATCGATCGTAAAGGTCGACGCCGAGATCCTCTCTCTCGGCATTTTCTACCTGTCGGTCATCTTCTTCTACGTTCTCTTCGAATTCCTGAAGGTGAATTACCGCCCCGTTCTGATCGACGGCGAGCTCGAGGCGTCCTTCCCGTCGTCCCATACGATGCTCGGTCTCAGCGTATTCGGAACGGCGATCCCCGTCGTCGGGCACTATTTCGGAAAGAGACCGATCTTAAAAAGGATCCTCGGCGCGATCCTCGCGTTTCTGGCGGTATCGACCGTTCTGACGAGATTTCTGTCGGGTACGCACTGGCTGACGGACATCGTCGGAAGCCTTCTTCTGACGGCGGCGCTGACGGAATTCTTCACGGCGATCTCGGCGATCATCAAACGCGCACAATACAAAGCATTTACGGAGAAACAACAATGAAACATTACGACGTCATCATCATAGGAGCAGGCCCCGGCGGTATTTTTACCGCTTACGAACTTCTGAAACGCAGCGAAGGGCTGAAGATCGCCGTTTTCGAGGCGGGAAACCCGCTCGAAAAGCGCAAATGCCCGATCGACGGGGATAAAATCAAATCCTGTATCAACTGTCCGACCTGCGCCATTATGAACGGCTTCGGCGGTGCCGGCGCCTTTTCGGACGGAAAATACAACATTACGAACCAGTTCGGCGGCACGCTGCACGAATACGTCGGCAAGAAAAAAGCACTCGAGCTTATGAATTACGTCGACGACGTCAATATGAAGTACGGCGGAGAGGGAACGAAGCTCTATTCGACGGCGAACACGCCGATCCGCACCCTCTGCCTGCAGAACGATCTGCACCTGCTCGACGCGAGTGTAAGACACCTCGGAACGGACAAAAATTACGTCGTTCTGAAGAATCTTTACGATCTTCTCGGCAGCAAGGTCGATTTTCACTTCCGCACGCCGGTCGCTGCCATCGGAAAAGACGGGGACTCTTTCCTCGTTGAAACCGAAAACGAAACCTATTCCTGCGACAAATGCGTCGTTTCGGTCGGCAGAAGCGGCAGCAAATGGATGGAAACCGTCTGCCGGGAACTGAATATCCCGACCCACAGCAACAGGGTCGACATCGGCGTGCGGGTCGAACTTCCCGCCGCGATCTTCTCGCATCTGACCGATCAGCTTTACGAAAGCAAGATCGTTTACAGAACGACCAAGTACGGCGACCTCGTCAGGACCTTCTGCATGAACCCCCACGGCGTCGTCGTCAACGAAAACACGAACGGCATCGTCACGGTCAACGGACACAGCTACGAGGATCCCAAAAAGCACACGGACAACACGAACTTCGCGCTCCTCGTTTCGAAGCATTTCACGGAACCGTTCGACGACAGCAACGCCTACGCAGAGAATATCGTCAAGCTCTCGAATATGCTCGGCGGCGGCGTGATCGTCCAGAGATTCGGCGACCTTATCAGCGGAAAACGAAGCAATCAGCAGAGAATTTCCGAGAATTTCGTCGTCCCGACGCTGTCGGCGACCCCCGGCGACCTTTCGCTCGTCATCCCGAAACGCATCCTCGACGGCATCATCGAAATGATCTACGCCCTTGACAAGATCGCGCCCGGCACGGCGAGCTACGACACGCTCCTTTACGGCGTCGAGGTCAAATTCTACAATATGCAGGTCGAGATCGACGAAAATCTCGAGACCTGCCACAAGGGACTTTACGTCATCGGCGACTGCTCGGGCGTCACGCACTCGCTTTCGCACGCGTCCGCGAGCGGCATTTTCGTCGCGCGCAGGATCGCGGGATGCGAAGATTAACCGGAAAAGAGGAAAATGATATGAAAATCGCAGTTTTGACGAGCGGAGGCGACGCTCCGGGCATGAACGCCTGCATCCGTGCGGTGGTGCGCTGCGCGCTCTCGAAGGGACTTGAGGTCTGCGGCTTCAACAGAGGCTATCAGGGCATTCTCGACAACGACGTGCAGGAATTGAACCGCAGATCCGTCTCGAACATCATCCAGCGCGGCGGCACGTTTCTGAAAACGGACCGCTGCGAGAAATTTCTCGAAAAGGAATACCGTCTGAAAGCGGGGGAGATCCTGAAAATGAACGGCGTTCAGGGTCTCGTCGTGATCGGCGGAGACGGTTCGTTCAGGGGCGCCGCCGATCTATCGGCGGACACGGGCATTCCCGTCGTCGGGATCCCCGGCACGATCGACAACGACCTCGCCTACACCGACTACACGCTCGGCTTCGATACGGCGGTCAACAACGTTTTGTCTGCGATCAACAATCTGCGCGACACGATGCAGTCGCACGACAAGGTGACGTTCGTCGAGGTGATGGGCAGACGCTGCGGCGATCTCGCCCTGCACGCGGGCATCACGGGCGGCGCCGAGCACATCCTCGTGCCCGAAGTGCCGTTCGATATGAAAAAAATCGCCGAAGAAATCGTCGAGGGCGCGAAGCGCGGCAAGAAGTCGAGCCTCGTCGTGGTCGCGGAGGGCGCCGGCAGGATCGAAGATCTCTGCCTTGAATTCAAAAAGTACAGCGGCATCACGCCGCGCGAGACGCGCCTCGGATTCATCCAGCGCGGCGGCTCGCCGACGTACCGCGACCGCATCCTCGCGTGCAAATTCGGCATCCGCGCCGTCGAACTCTTGATGGAAGGCAAGAGCCCGCGCGTCGTCGGCATCGTCGGCGACAAGATCGAGGATTTCGATCTCTTCGAGGCGCTTTCCAAGAAAAAGACGCTCGATCTGAAGCTTTACGAAGCCGCGTCGGATCTCGCCTGAACGCAAAAAAAGCACACCGGAGAGGAAAGCCACAGCCGCATAAGGATGTTTTTTGACAAAATGAAACCCGCCGAAAAAGAACGTATAAGTTCCTTTTCGGCGGGATATTTCTTTCAGTTCGACAAACAGTAACAGGTTTGTCTACATATTTGTCGTGCGGCAAACTTAAAGGTTTCAGCCGAGGGATCGCCCGCGACGACCGTATAGGGTCCGACGTCGTGACCGACGACGCTCTCGGCGCCGAACGGCGCTTATTTTTTCACTTTGAGGATCTTTTTCTCGGAAAGGAGCTTGATGAAAAGTCCGCCCTGCACGCTTCTGTGCACGAATTCGATGTGATCGGCGGATTTCGTGTCGTACCAGTCGCTCATCGCAACGCGGTCTTCGGTATCGTTGTACGCCTGCCAGAGAGGGGCGATCATACGCATGAATTCCTTCTTCGAGGAAGCCATCGTCGCCGTCCAGACGAGCCAGTCGGACTTCGTGTATTCCGCGCGGTTGTCAAGAGGCAGACCGTACTTGTTCTCGTGCTTCTTGTAGCTCTCGATCTCACAGTCGACGAGTTCCTTCGGGAAGAGATTCGTGCCCCAGATCTTGTCCCAGACCATATTGTACTTCATAGAGAAAGTACCCGGCTTGTCGAAGGCGAGCTTGTAGGAGCCGTCGCCGTTTGCGGCGCGCTCAAGCCAGCTTGCCGCCATTTTCTTCGCGATCTCCGCGTAATTTGCGGAATCCTTGTATTTGTGCAGCTTCTTGCAGATGATCGACATACCCATAATGCCCATGATCGCCTTGAGAGAGAGGTTGCAGTTGTGCGCGAGGTGTCCCGCGAAATCGTCCGTGCAGAGCTGATTTTCGGGGTCGTCTCCGAAGCGGATCAGATACTCGCACCACTTCTTGAGAGTCTTGAAGTGCGATTTCGGGAAATCCGTATTGCCGTCCGCGAGGAGCGCGCAGGTCTCCATCACGATCATGTTGCCGCATTCCTCGACGGGCATCTGCCACGAAAGGTACGAGGAATCCTTGTGGTCGAAGCCGTAGAGCTGCCCCATAACGAGCGGGTATCTGCCCGCGTCGTGCGGTGCGAAATCGCATTTCCATACTCTCGACGAAGCGAACTTATAGATCGGGCGCATCATCGCGCGCACAAGTTCGGGGTTGTAGAGCAGGAACATCGGAATCGACGGATAGGAGACGTCCACGGTCGCGGCACAGCCGTTCGAGAAGCATTCCTTCGAGATGAAGAGAAGCTCGCCGTCGTCGTTTCTGACGAGCTTGTGCGCGGCGATGACCTGACGGTAAGAAAGCGAGAGAAGCTCGGCGTATTTTTCGCCGCCGGCTTTGAGAGCGTCGTCGTACAGATCCTTTGAGAACTTGTCGCAGCGCTTGACGAGCGCGGGATAGTCGTTGACGGCGCAGGCGATCGCGTTTTCGATGCCGCCGTAGCGTTCGTACCACGGGCTTTTCAGATCCTTGCCGAAATAGCGGATCGAAACGCCGTCGTCGTAACCGAAGAGAAGGAGCGCTTCCTTTTTGCAGGAAAGTCCCTGACGGATCCCGATCGTCGTGACGCTCGGCTTTTCGTCAAAGGTGTGCGGATCGGTTCTGACCGTCGCGTCGGCGGTCGCCAAATAGAAATATCCCCAGTCGATGCGCAGGTCGTCGCCGCTTCTCGAAAGAGGTTTTTGGACGGTGCTGCCCATTTTGAGTCCCGCGAACTTCGCGTTGCCGACGCTCTCTGCCGTCACGGGGTACTGTCCGCGGTAGTCGAGACAGATCTCGCAGCTGACGCGGTATTTGAGAACGACCTCGTGCGATTTTCCGTCCGTATTTTCGTAAGTGAGGGAGAGATACGAAACGGGGCGGGAGAGAAGATGGATATCGTCGGGAATGAGCGGCGTCATAAAGCGGGCGTTGAGACGTATGCCCGCCGCTTCGAAGACCGCTTTCGTCGAAAGCGCGTCGATATCGAGGGAGATCTGATCCATTTTTGCGACGTTTCTGTCGAAACCGAGGAACGAATATTCCCGCCCGTCGATCAGAAGATTGCCGTACATACGTTGGTTTTTGCCGGTCCAGTGTTTCGTAAAGCGATAGTTGAGAATTTCGCTCGTCGACCATACGGAAAAATAGGGGTCGACCGTGATGAGCGGGACTGCGGGAGCGCGAAGTTTCATAGATAAGATCCTTTCGTCAAAGGTGATGATTTATTATAGAATAAACGCGGGAAAATGTCAATAGAATCCTTGACAAAAGCCGTAAATAGGATTATACTGAAAAAAACGGAGGCGTTTATGGATATAAAACTGCAGGCACACAGAGGGGTCGAACGCGAATACCCCGGCAATACGATGAGCGCGTTCCGTGCGGCGGTTTCCGAAGGGTACGATTTCATCGAGCTCGATATCGGGCTCACGAAGGACGGAAAATATATCGTCATGCACGACGGCGTGATCAACACGACGGGCAGAAATCCCGACGGCTCGAAGATCGAAGAGAAGATCCGGATCTCGGACATCACGTACGAAGAAGCGCTCGGATACGACTTCGGCATCTGGTTTTCGGAAAAATTCCGCGGCGAAAAGCCGCCTCTTTTCGAGGACGTCCTGAAGCTCGCGAAGGAAAACGGCGTTTTTCTGAAGATCGACAACAAGATCCGCAAATTTTCCGAAAAAGAGCGCGACGGGCTTTACGAATTGATCAAAAAAGTCGGCACGTACGTCTTCATCTCCTGCTGGAGCTACGAGAGCGCGCTCGACGCGCACGCAAAACTCCCCGACGCGGAGCTTCATTTCGACGGTCTTTACGACGAAGAGATCCTCCAAAAGATCAGTTCTCTCGTCGGAAAAGAGAATTTCGCGATCTGGATGCCCGTCGACCAATCCGTCGGATGGATCCCCCGTGAGTGGTTCGTCACGCCGGAAAAGAACGAACTCGTCAAAAAATACGCGAAAGCGGCTCTCTGGGCGATCCGCGACCGCGATACCTATGAAAAAGCAGTGGAACTTTACGAACCGTGGGCGGTCGAGACCGACGGGCTCATCAAACCGGAGAAATAACGCAGAAATCCCGTCGGATCCGTTCGGTCCGACGGGATTTTTATTGCTCCGGATTGGCGGAATTTCAGAGTCTGATCTCTCTGCCTTCTTCGGCGGACTGATAGATCGCGCGAAGGATCTTGACCATATTGACGCCCTGCTGCGGGACGAACATGGGCTCCGTACCGTTCAGGAGGCAATCGGCAAAGTGTCTGAGGTTCGCTTCGTGGATCTGCACGCCCTTTTCGTTCTTGATGCCGGGAATGAAGTCGACGGTCACGCCGTCCGCTTCCGTGAAGATCTTCAGCTTGTTCTCGTCGGAATCCCACTTGGATCCCGCCTTCGTGCCGCGCAGTTCGACGAAACGCATTTCTTTTTCGATGTTCGACGCCCAGGAGAATTCGATCTGCAGGCAGGCGCCGTTGTCAAAGCGTATGAAGCCCATCGCGAGGTCCTCGACGTCGTAGGTCGGGAACTTGCCCTCGTAGATGGAACCGGGAGCCGCCGCTTTGCCGGCGATCTTGTTGTAGGCGCAGGCGGAAACGGAGACGGGCGTCGGGTTGCCCATCAGCCACATCGTGAGGTCGATCATGTGGACGCCGAGGTCGATGAGAGGACCGCCGCCGGATTCGGATTTCGTGCAGAACCAGTCGCGGTTGTCGGGAACTCCGCGGCGGCGCTGCCAGCCGCAGCGCGCGGCGTAGATCTCGCCCATTTTGCCCGCCTCGATGTACTTCTTGAGGTAAGCGGAGGTCAGAAGATAGCGGTTGTTGCGCATGACCATAAGAAGCTTGCCGCTCTTTTCGGAGGCTTCCTTCATCTTGAGGACCTCGGTGACGTCGACGGCGTCGGGCTTCTCGCAGAAGACGTTGAGTCCCGCGTTCAAGGCGGCAACCGCGATGATCGAATGGAATTTGTTCGAAGTGCAGATGTCGACTGCGTCGAGACCGAGCTTTTCGCGGTCGGCGATCAGCTTCTCAAATTCGACGTAGACGGGCGCGTCGGGCGTTCCGTAACGGTTTGCGTTGTCGGAGGCTCTCTCGGGGATCAGATCGCAGAACGCGACGAGTTCGACGAGATCCCGCATATTGCAGTAGCCTTTGAGATGCGTTTTGGAAATGCCTCCGCAGCCGATCATCGCGATGCGGAGAATTTTTTTGTCAGCCATAGTCAAACTCCTGTCTCTTTATTTATTTTGATTCATCATATTGAGGATCACTTTGACGCGCTCTGCCGCCTGTTCGGGTGTGCTCGTTCCGGTCGTGCCGAGCTGCTCGATCGTCACGGACGATACGGCGCAGGCGAGGATCGCCGCTTCGGTGCAGTCAAGACCGAGCGTGAGCGCGAGCGCGATCGCGGCGTTTGACGCGTCTCCCGCACCCGTCACGTCGATCGGACCGTCGATTCTGATCGCCGGAACGGCGCTGACGGCGCGTTTTTCGCGGTCGAAAATGACATCAGCAAAGCGCTTGCACCGGAGGCGGTCTCCCGCGGCACGATCGTCATCGACAACGCCTGGCTGACGCATGGCGGGGGCGGCACGTTCAAGAACGACGG
>JAZLHQ010000034.1:0-3616 GCA_045616925.1 Eubacteriales bacterium
GACGCACTCAAGGGCGAGCGCCTCAAGAGCATCTGCGACGGCGCCGTCAACAGCGCGCTCGCGATCGACGAATACGCGAAGCGCTTCAACGGTCAGCTCGGAAAACGCAATCTGACGGAGGAAGACCGGGAAACGCTTATAAACGGCTGGGGCGTCGGCGCGCTCAACTCTGCTGCCGCCGTGAAGTACGTCGGCATCACCGAGTTCGTCGAACACGATTCAGAGCTTCTCAACGACGCGATCTCCACCTGCGCAAGACTTGCGGAATACCACCAGAATCACCCGTGGTACTACCGCATCATCCATCCCGTCAACTATTACAACGAGTCCGAGCAGATCTCCAAAATGAAGAGCGTTTTCACAGACGATCTCAAGATGCCCAAAGCGGATCTTGCAAACCGTCTGAAAGACGCCGCGAAATCGTCCGCGGACCCGATCAACCGCTATTCCGTACGGAAAGAAGGGTATCGGGAGTACCGTCAGCTGATCGATTCCTATATGGAGCGCAGCGAAGAGCGCAATCGGCTCGTCGACGATAAGATCGAACTCGTTAAGCGCTTCGGAAACGCGAAAATCGAAAAATTGCCGGAAAAGATCGTTATCAGCAAGGAATTGCCGAAGTACGATCTCGCCAAAATGAGCGCCGAAGAGTTCGAAGAGCATCTTGAAAGGCAGAAGAACGAGATCGCGCAGATCTACGGGCAGCAGTATCCGATCTCCGACGAGGATGTAAAGACGTACAAAAACACGCACAATACGGAATTGTCCGACAAGGCGATCAAAGAACTGCTCCTCAAAGAGGCTTGCCGGGAGAATCTTGAAGAATTCGAAAAACTTGCGCGCAGAGAGCGCGAAAATCCGACGGTATTCTTCGAGGAACAGGAAAAGCACGTGAACGAACTCAAGGAAGAGATCGCGGGGCTCAAGGAAGAGCTTGAAGGAAAGAAATCCGAAGAGAAACCGGAGATCGTCACGGGCAGACGTTCCGCCGTCGAAACGCAGACGCTGCAGCTTGACAACGACGAGCCCCAAAAAACGAATCATTAACGAAGCGGAAGGAAAATACTATGTACCTCGATCAAAAAATCTGGATCGCACAATCCGATAAAAATCTTTTTCTGCTCCCCAAAATGGCAAACCGCCACGGTCTGATCGCGGGCGCGACCGGTACCGGTAAAACGATCACGATGAAAGTCCTCGCGGAGTCCTTTTCCGATATGGGCGTCCCCGTTTTCTTCTCCGATATCAAAGGGGATCTCAGCGGTATGTGCACGCCCGGCGTAGATTCCGAAGATATGCAAAAGCGCATCGAGCGCTTCGGCATCGAGGGATTTTCCTATAAATCCTACCCGACGCGGTTCTGGGATATTTTCGGTGAAGTCGGACATCCCGTACGCGTCACCGTCTCCGATATGGGACCGCTGCTCCTCTCGCGTCTTTTCAATCTGACCGAGGTGCAGTCGGGCGTTCTCAACATCGTCTTCCGCGTCGCGGACGAGCACGGACTGCTGCTGCTCGACCTCAAGGATCTGCGCGCGATGCTCCAGTACGTCGGCGACAACCGCGCCGAATTCACGACGATGTACGGCAACGTCTCGAGCGCAAGTATCGGCGCGATCCAACGCGCCCTGCTCGTCTTCGAGCAGGAGGGCGGCGGAAATATCTTCGGTGAACCCGCGCTCGACATCCGCGACTGGATGCGGACCGATTCAAGCGGAAGAGGTTACATCAACATCCTGTCCTCGGCAAAGCTTTCGCAGAGCCCGACCGTCTATTCGATGTTCCTGCTCTGGATGCTGACCGAGCTTTTCGAGAAACTGCCCGAGGTCGGCGACCTCGACAAGCCGAGAATGATCTTCTTCTTCGACGAAGCGCACATGCTCTTCGACGGCGCGCCGAAGGCGCTGCTCCAGAAGATCGTGCAGATCGTCAAACTGATCGGTTCGAAGGGCGTCGGCGTCTATTTCGTCACGCAGTCCCCGTCCGATATTCCGGACGAGGTACTGGCACAGCTTTCGAACCGTATCCAGCACGGACTTCGCGCCTACACGCCCGCCGAGCAGAAGGCAGTGCGCGCCGCCGCGAACGCCTTCCGCAAGAACGACGCGTTCGATACCGAAACGGCGCTGATGTCGCTCGGTACCGGCGAAGCGCTCGTCTCGTTCCTCGATGAAAAGGGCGTGCCGAGCATCGTTGAGAACGCAAAAATTCTGCCGCCGCAGAGTTTTATGGGTGCCGCAGATGCGTCGTTCGTCGAGAAAATGATCGCCGCGGACGAATTCGAGCTCAAATACCGTGATTCCGTCGACCGTGAATCCGCTTACGAGATCATTATGAAGGCGACCGAGGAACTGAAAGCGCAGGAAGAAAAAGAAGCCGCCGAAGCAGCCGCCGCGAAGGAAGCGGAAAAAGAGCAGAAGAAGCAGGAAAAGACCGCCGCGAGCGCCGCGAAGAAAAAGACGACGAAGAAAAAGCAGAACATTTTCGCAAAGACTGCGGAGACCGCCGCTTCGAGCGCGGCGTCGTCGGTCGCGAACTCCGTCAGCAGCAACATCGTCAACGGTGTGACGGGCGGAAAGAAAAAGGACGCCAAGACGATCGCGAAACGCGCGGCGACGACCGCGTTGAGTTCCGTGATGCGCACGGGCGCCAAGTCCATCATCCGCGGACTGTTTGGAAATAAGAAAAAATAAAAAAAAAAAACGAATCCGGGGTCTGATGTGCCCCCTGTCAAGTAGACAGACGAAAAAACAAAAAAGTTTACAAACGAAGTTTGGATTCCAACCCTGCTGCGCAGCAGGGGTGGAATTTTTACGCGGCGAAAGCCGCGTGGAATTCCATCGGCGTCATGCAGCGCAGTTTGAATTGGAATCTTTTTGTGTTGTAGAAATGAATATATTTCTCAATTGCGTTCACTAAACTTTCACGGTCAGTAAATTTTCTCAGATAATACATTTCGGATTTGAGGATTCCCCAATATCCTTCCATCGGACCGTTATCAATGCACCTGCCCACTCTGGACATACTCTGCCGCATTCCGGCTTCCATCAGTTTGTTATGGAATGTTTTGCTTGTGTACTGAAATCCTCTGTCGCTGTGAAACAACGGATGTGCATCGGGACAAAGAGCAACAGCTTCATCGAAGGTTCTGAACACAAGATCGTTGTTGTTGCTGTCCCCTATTTTGTACGCCACGATCCGTCTGTCATACAGATCAAGAATTGCGCTCAAATAGATTTTCTTTACTTCCGGTCCGACATAGTATTTGAATTCGGTTACATCTGTCAGCCATTTCTCATTCGGTGCGTCCGCAGTAAACTTTCGATTCAACACATTCTCTGCGGTTACTTCGGGTGTGGATTTGATGTAATTGTATTTTGCTTTTCGGCATACCGACTTCAAGTGCAGGATTTGCATCAATCTGCGGATCCGCTTCTTGTTGAATTGCGTTTTCTTCTCCCGGTTAATTGTAATCGTCATCTGCCGATAGCCGAGAATACCGTCTTGTTCTTCGTAATATTCCTTGATCCATTCAACAAGTTGTTCGTTGACAAGTTGACTCTGACTTGGTGTCCGATTCATCCATTTGTAATACCCGGAACGGGATATATGCAGT
>JAZLHQ010000035.1:0-12903 GCA_045616925.1 Eubacteriales bacterium
ATACCACCCTCTTTGCAGGTCGCGGGTACTTCACTTTCAACTGTAAAGTTGTGATTCTCAACCTCTTCGAGTTTGCAGATCGAGCAGGAACGCATACATTTTTCGGCATCGACGGTCGTCCACGCGGAGAAATCGTGCGCACTGTACGATTCGATTTCTTCCGTTAATTTTACACCGCACTTCGAGCAGGTTTTCTCAAGCGTTCCCGGCGCATAGCAGGTTGCGGGTTCAAGAACCGTTTCGGTCTGAAATTCGTGCGAAGAAACGTCAACGTAACCGCAGTCCAAACAGGTGCGGATGCATCTGTAAGTGGGCTCTTCGGAATCGGGCGTCCAATCGGAAAAACGCTCGTGTTTGCAGAAGCCGATGGTTCCGAGATCGATGACCTCGGTCCAATCCGAATAACCGAGCTGAGTAGAGTGCACACGAACGCGCATTTTTACGCTCGAGTCCGGTTTGATCCGGTGATCGATATCGTTGACCTCGCGCCAACCGTTTCTGATCCAGTCGTCGATCGTATAGGGCGAAAAATCGATCCATTCGCCGCCGTCGATACTGAGCTGCGTTTCAAGACCGACACCTTCGCCGATCTCTTTCATTTCGCAATAGAAGACGTCGTCGCAGTAGGATACGGGAATATTCGCGTAATAGGAGATTGAAGCGATAGGATCTTCTCCTTCGTTCAAATGGATCTCAGCATCCGAGATGACGGGCGTTTCAGCCTTCGAGGGCATTTCGGGAAGCGTCGTTCCGAAATCCTTGCCGATTCCGAACGGCTCAGACCAGTCGCTGACGTAGTAATACGCGGTACCGTACCCGCCGTCCTCAACGTACGTGACGAGAAGAAGGACGGTACGAACGCGCATTTTCAGAGAATGGTTTTCAAGATCGAACTTGTAAACCGTTTCGTCATAGCCGTTTTTCATCGTTGAAATGAACGAAGTCGTATCGCCGCCCTTTGCAAAAAGGCTTTCCGCGGAACAGTATCCTTCAAAAGACTCTCCGCTTAAGTAGCGGTCGGAAATGCGAATGGAATTGTCAAGACGATTTCTATCGTATTCTTCAAAATCGGCGGTCTTATCCCATTCGGGCGTTGCGTGCCACGATCCGCCGTCAAAGGAATAATCGACCTGGAAGAAATAATTGAACGAGTAAATGCCGAAATCCGCGTTGTATTCGAATCCTTTGCATTTGTGCAAATAATCGTTTGCCTTGATCACGTCGGACGGAATATGGAAATAGATTCCCAATTCGGCGCTGCAATCGTCAGACTTGCCGTTACCGATGACGAAGACGTAACCCGGTTCGGGCGTCTCGGGTTTACCCGACGGGTGAAACTCCGTAAGATACTTCTCGGGTCCATTCGGCTCTTCAGCAAAGGATAAGAGAGCCAAAGACGCAGCGAGCGCCGTCAAGAGAAACAAAACGAGCAGAATTTTTTTCATAAACGAAAGCCCCCACTTTAGATATGGAATATTACAGTAACATTATACATAATTTCTTCAAAAAAGCAATTATACATATGTCCACTTTATTACCCAAAGGGGCAAAATACCGGCTCTATTTGATTTTTCTTGCCTCTTCGGCGTACTTTTCCATTCCCATTTTCACGGTCAGATCGCCGAAGCTTTTGTCATACTGCGCTTTCGTGATCGCATGGTTCGAAAGGAACGTATTGAGAAGCTTTGCCTGATTCAGATAGAGTTCCACTCTTTTTTCGTCGTTGTCCATAGGTCACTCCGAAAGATAAAGATCCACGACCACGGGATAATGGTCGGATAAGCAAATGAAGAAATACGGATCAACGCGGTCAAAGACGAGTATCTTATCGTCCTTCGACAGGTTGTAGGAGAAGAACTGGTCGATCGGACCGTCGACGCGGGCGTCCGTCGTGCGCGTACTCGCGCGGGAAAACTTGCTAGAATCGCAGTCGTGCGCGCCGAGCGTATCGTCGGTTTTAAGGATCGCAGTGTCGTGCGCGTGAACGAATCCGTTGTTCAGAAAGATCTGCATCGGATCGCTTCCGATCGCACTGTTCATATCGCCCATTACGAAGAACGGGCAGTTATACCGTTCGGAAAGTTTCTCGACTTCCGCAATGATCGTACGGACCTGATCGCAGCGTGCGGCGTTGCTTCCCTTGAAATCCTTTTCGGTCTTGTACCAAAGGTGGGTCGAAACGATACCGAATACGCGGCCGTTGGATCTAAGACGGAAAACGCCCGCGTTGTACGATTTCGTATTGCCGTTATTATAGGTCGTCGGCTGATACGGATGATAGACGGAAGTGATCAGTTCGACCGTATTCTTATTGTAAAAAACCGGCGTAAAATCGGAGGATCCGTTAGGATCGTAGGAAAGGAGATAGCCGTATTCCTCAAGCAGCGGACGCAGATATTTGTCCATGTGCGGTGAATACTCCTGCAGGGACACGATATCGGGCATATAAGCGTAAACGACCTCTGCAAGACCCTTGCTTCTGCACTTATCCGTCGGGTCCGCGCCGAGTTTCTTCCACGCGCTCGGGATCGAATCGCTGTCGTTCTGCCAGATATTGTTGTCAAGAACGCGCAGATTGGAGCCGTCCGCAAGATCGAAAAGTTTCTTGCCGTAAACGTTGCTGGAAAGATTGACGTCTGCGGGGATCGGTACGCTCTTCGAGAAATAGCCGTCTTCAAGGAGCGTCAGCGCGTAATACATCGCCCAGCAGCCGCCTCCGCTTATCGAAAGCGTTCCGTTTTCAAAGCGGACGTCGTAATCAAACGTATCGGAAACGACCGTGCTGCAAGCTTTTCCGATGCGGATCTCGTGTTCGTTTGCGGGATCCTTGTCCGAATATACGGGCAGACGGACGCGCAAATATTCCCACAAGATGGAATTGAGCATCGAAGAAAGCTCGGTTCCCTCCTCCGCCTCGGCATCACCGCTGTAAACGATCACGTAGTCGTTGAGCGAAACTCCGCCGATCGTGAAGCCGCTCACCTCTTCTGCTCCGCAGACGCGGCACTTGCCGTTTTCGTAACTGTGCGCAATCTTGTCGATAGTCGTCTGACGCACAAGAATAACGCCGCAGACCGAGCAGATCGATCCCGAAGAAAGACCCGTGCTGCTGCAGCTCGGAGCAGCAGCGACCAGATTTTTCGGCGTGTGCGCCGTCCTCGGGACAGACTTCTGCTCTTCAAGAACGGTGTTGCAAACGGAACAATAGGATCCTGCCGTCAGACCCTCGCGCATACAGTCGGAGGCGCGCTCAGGCAAATATACGGGTGTATGCGTTTTGCAGAGTTCTTTTTTGACGAACATGATCTCGTCATAAACGATCTGCGTTCCGGAGTACGAAAAATCGTACTGATCGGTGTAAAGATTGAACGACGAGACGGACATCGAAATGAAATTCCCGTTTGAATCCGTGATCGCCGCACCGCTCGAAGAATCCTGATAAGCGGCGGCGGTGATATACACCCATCCCGCGAATCCGACCGGCAGCTGCATACGGTCCTTAACGGCACAGTTCGTCCCGTGCCATTCGCCGTTCAAGTAATAATATGCGAGATCCTGCGTCGTACCGCCGAGCGATCTATAATCATTCGCGTTGAGCGTAACGGTCGCGCAAGGTCCCAAAGAGGACGATTGCGGACGCGTAGCGGAAAAATCAACGTAGAACATAACGCCGCTCGCGCCGCCGATATTGATCGGATCCGAAGGAGTCACGCGTATTTCGCCGCGCGAACTAGCGGACGCCGGTCCGAAACGGACCGCTCCGCCTTTTGCAGCCTTATCCGTTGAAAAACTTGCGCTTGCGGAGGAATTTCCCGAAATCGTATAACCCGACGAAGAGTCAAGTCCGACGACGTTTTTGATGGTAAACGACGTGCCGCCGGGCAGTACGGTCGGTACTGCCGTCTTGAGCGGCACCGTCGTCACGGGAACGGTCGTCACGACTGACGTAGTAACTGCCTTCGTTGTGACGGGCGCGCTTGTAACGGGTCTTGTCGTGACAGTCTTCGTCGTGACAGGGCTCGTCGTTACGATTTTCGTCGTAACCGCTTCGGTCGTGACAGCTTCGGTAGTGACCGCCGGAGTCGTTACGGTTTGCGTCGTGATCGAACCCGTGGAAACGTTTGCCGTCGTCGGCGTATCAGTAACAATATTGTTCGACGTGATAACGAGCGACGTTTCGCCCGTCGATGCGCTGACGGAGATTGAAGTCGTGTCAGCTGCGGCCGTATCCTCGTTTTTGTTCTTCTTTCCCGCAAACGCCCAAAGCAGAAGAACAATCAGTACGAGCGATAAAACGGCAATCGCGGCAATCAGAAATTTTCTTTTCATCATAAATCAGCGGGATCTTCGCGCATAATGCGGATCATACTGTCAATTTGTTCATCCGTCACGCCGAGTTTTTTGAGATAAGCTCTCATCTGATCCGCGCGGCTCGTGCCTGCCGGCAGTTTGAGACCCGCAAGGATTTTTTCATAGCCGTCGAGCGTCGAAGGACGGCGGGTTCCGTTGATCACGCCGAGATTCGAGAAGGTATAATCGCGGCAGATCGTGTCGTAATCAACGCCGCAGAGCGTCAGAACCATATACGCGAGAAGACCGGTTCTGTCCGTTCCGATGTTACAATGGAAAATGATGGGATAGTTTGCCTCGTCGGCAAGAAGTGCGAAGAAATCGGGGATCTTTGCGTCGTTCGTCGTCATAATGCTTCCCTGATCGTAAACCATCGGAAGCTGAACGAGCGTCGCACCGGGAACGGCGCTGTTCTTCAATTTGCCGTTCTCCGAGTTTTTGACCTCGCGAAGGTCAACTTCAGTCTTGATTTTGAAATCGTTCGCAAATACGTTCTGACCCGCCTCCGTGATCTCGATCGTAAGCGTTGAAGCATTCGTAAGGTTCAGTCGACCGCATCGGATCAAAAGACCCTGTCTGACAACACCGCCGTTCTCGCAGACGTATCCGCCGAGGTCGCGCACGTTCGTGATGCCGTCGACGTAAAGGTTGCGCGGTCCCTGCGAAGACGTCGTGAAGGTCGACGTTTCGCTCGTATAGGATACGCCCTCGCAGTTGGTAACGACGTTCCAGAAATACTGCGTACCGATCTTCAGATTATAGATTTCGAGCGAGGTTTCGGTCGTTGTATAAACGACCGCGTCGGAAATGTCCTCATTTTCGGAAAGTGAGACCGTATAGTCTGTAAAAGCGGCGGGATCGTCGCACTCGTAATTCCAGCTGAGCGTTACGGGCAGCGGTCTCGAAAGCTCTTTGTCGCCTGAATATTTCTTCGCAACAAGGTTCAGGTCTTTCATATTCCATGCTTCGTTTTGTTCATTCGTATGGAAACTGACTTCGGTGCCGAGATCAGCCAAAGTGAACACCGCCGTATAAGCAGGCTCGTTATTTTGTTCCTCTTTGTTATCACAGGATACGCAAAAAGGCAGAAGCATTAATATGCTCAAAAGAAGAGATAAAAACTTGACACTTTTTTTCATCATGAAACCCTCCGTACAAATATACAACTTAAATATATCATTGAAGCGGAATATTGTCAAGTGATTTCACGAAAAAAGTCCCGAAGCCGGAGCTTCGGGACGTATCGTTTATGAAAATTTATTGGAAAGCCGAAGGTTGTCCGCGATCATCGCGATGAATTCGGAATTCGTCGGTTTTCCGCGGCTGCCCTGGATCGTATATCCGAAATACGAATTGAGCGTATCAAGGTCTCCTCTGTCCCACGCGACTTCGATCGCGTGGCGGATCGCTCTTTCGACGCGCGAAGAGGTCGTCTGATACTGCTTCGCGACGGAAGGATAAAGGATCTTCGTCACGGAATTGATGATGTCGTTATCTTTGATCGTCATCATGATCGCGGTTCTCAGATACTGATAGCCTTTGATGTGTGCAGGAACGCCTATCTGGTGAATGACCTTCGTGACCTGCGACTCAATATCGTTGCGAAGCGTCGGTGTTGAACATGTACTCGGCGTGACGACGAAACTCTTGCGGCGCGACATAATGCGGTTAATCCGTTCGTCGAGATTCTGATAATCAAGCGGCTTTAGCATACAGTATTCCGCACCGGATTCGGTCGCTTCAAAGAAAACGTTCTGATTGTTGATCATCGACAATACGATAAAAGACGGCGGAGTGTCCGTACCGAAATTCATCGCAAAGGTCGATTTCAAAACCTGAACGGAGTCAACTTTGGAAAGCCAGACGTCGATGAGCACGATGTCCGGATGATCCGAAGCGATCTTCATCAGCGCCTCTTCTCCGTTGCGCGCTTCGGCGACGTCACGATAACCCATTATCGCGAGTTTGTCGCGGCAATTCCTTCTGAATTCAGAGTTTTCGTCGGCAATAAGTATTCTTGTTTTCGTTTCCATTTCATTATCTCCCGTATTTTTCTTGGTTTTATCTTACGTGATCATATTACCACATTTTACCATAAAATGCAAGAGAAATCTGCCAAAAATTACCACCAAAATTCGAACGGTAAATTTGTGCAAATTCACATAATTTACCATAATTGTGTCGAATATTGTCAATCCGTATGTTTACACGGCTCATTGAAGAAGCCGCGAAGATCCATATAATACCCTTTTTCGGTCTTTTTGAAACCGACAGCCGCGCGAACGCGATCACAAACGCGATCTTCGCAAAGCAGATACGCGTCGTGCGCACCGCAGAGATCGCAGAAGTTCAGCGTCTGACGTCCGGTCAGAAACATCGCTTCAAAATCTTCTTTTCCCGGTGCTTCCAAAAGATCGTGGATCTCGCAGTTGCCTCCGCGGATCGCGAACTGACAAAGAACGGTCGGTTCTTCATCGACGTTTGCGACGTAAGCGAAATCGTTTTCACGGTACTCGGCGCCGAACGTTTCACAAAGTTTTTTCTGTACTTCCTTTTCCTGTATGGGAGAGATAACGAGCATTTCAGTTTCCTTTCCGATTGTCGGAGCGCTGCAGTCTGCACGCGTTTTTGAGATAGTCTATTTCTTCTTTGTTGAGATAACGCCACTTGCCTTTCGGAACGTCGAGAGAAAGATCGCCCATGCCGACGCGCGTCAGCCTTGAAACGGTCAATTCGCAGATCTCGCACATCTTGCGGATCTGACGGTTTCTCCCTTCGTAAAGGATCATTCCGATCAGCGTATAATTCGGCGATTTTTCAAGGATCCGACACTCAACCGGCCTGATCTTATATCCGTCGATCTCCATTTCGGAGGAGAGTTTCGTTAAGATCTCGGGAGTGACGGCTTCTTTGACACGAACTTCGTAATATTTGGGGATCCCGTGCTTCGGATGCGTCATCGCGTTCGTGAACTCTCCGTCGTTGGTAAGGAGCAAAAAGCCCTCGGAGTTCATATCGAGCCGTCCTACGGGATACACGCGAACGCCGACGTCCTTGACGAGTTCCATAACCGTCGGTCTTCCCTTTTCGTCGCTGAGCGTAGTGACGTACCCCGTCGGCTTGTTGAGCAATACGTAAACGTAATGCGAGTTTCGCTTTTTGACGATCTTTTTACCCTTCCACCGAACGTCGTCCTTCAGCGGATCGACCTTCATTCCGATTTCCGCAGGCAGTCCGTTGACCGTGATTTCTCCGTCAGCGATTGCCTTTTCGGCAGCCCTGCGGCTCAGAACGCCGCAATCGGACAGGTATTTTTGTAATCTGATACTTTCCATGAATCTTAATATCCATTACTTATCCGCGCGCAAACAAAGATTTGAAAAATCGTTTGACAGCGCCGAAAATGTTTTTGATTCTTTCCGAAAACGTCATTTTTCGGATAACGAGATCCGCGTCGCCTGACGCGACGATAGACGTTGACGCGATCATCTTTCCGTTCTGATAAACGCAAAGGCGACCGACCGTATCACCCGCTTTGACGGGCGCATAGAGAAAATGCTCTGTTTCGACGGTGATCTTCGGATCCGTACCGGTCAATACGCTGACCGACAAATCCCCTTCGTTGGTACACGGAACCGTACTTTTGTCCGATGCGACAACGTCAAGTTCAGTGGAAAAAGTGTCTTTTTCACAGAGCAGAACGTTTTCAAAACGCGAAAAGCCGTAAGAAAACAGCGCCTTGTGATCTTCCCAATCGTTCGGTGCGTTCAGCGTGACGGCGGTAAGTATGACGCCGTCCTTTTCAGCCGCGCTCACGAGGCATCTTCCGTCCGCTTTCGTATAACCGGTTTTACCGCCGATGCACGCGGGATAATCCCACAAAAGCCGATTATGGTTGACGAACGTGCGCAGATTGCCGAGATCCGATTTGCACGTGTAGGTCTTCGTTTGCAAAACATCCGCTAACAAGGGATCCGCAAGGCACGCCTGCATGATCCGCGCAAGATCGAAAGCGGACGAATAATGTTCTTCGGCGTCAAGACCGTGCGGATTCATAAAATGCGTGTCTTCGAGTCCGAGCAATCCGGCGCGCTCGTTCATCAGATCCGCAAATTCTTCAAGGGTCGGCGAAACGGCGAGCGCAAGCGCGACCGCCGCGTCATTGGCACTCTGCAGAAGAAGAGCGTTAAGAAGATCGGATACCGGCAGAAGCTCTCCCGATCGAAGGTACGCCGAGCTTCCCTCCGTTCCGACCGCGCGCTCATCGACCGTGACGAGCCGGTCGGGGTCGAGATGTTCAAGGCATACGAGTGCCGTCATCAGTTTCGTCGTGCTTGCCATCGGGAGATGCTTGTGCTCATCCTTTGCATATAGGATTTCACCGTTCTCACCGAGCAAGATACACGACTGCGCACTCACGGAAACGGATTTGACCGTCGAATCGTACGCAGTTGACGCGAACACAGAGAGAGATCCCGACAAAATGGTCAGTAACAATACGGTCGAAACGAATGAAAGCAGAATTTTTCGCATGGTATTCCCCCTTTTCAGACGGAACAATCTATGCGAAAATCGCTGAAGTTATGCTTCTTCCGCGTTCTCTTCGACTTTCTTGTCCTTTGCGAAAATATCCTTGAAACGCTTGATCAGTTCGGGAGAATACTCAACGAAATTGATGATATTCTCAACCATATCGGGCTTCGATCCGCCGCCGATACCGAGAAATTCGGTACTTCCGTCCGTATGCGTGACGAGAAATCCGACGGGATCAAGCGTGACGCCCGTTCCGCCGCCGCCCGCGAAATTCGTATCCTTGTCGCTGCGTTTCGCGGCGTAATCCACTCCGCCGGAGGTATAGCCGATCTTGACTTTGGACACGGGAATGATCACCGTACCGCCGGCGGTCGAAATCGGAGCGCCGACAACGGTGTTTACGTCAATGATCTCTTTGATGTTGCTAAGAGATGAATCAATGACCTGTTTTAACTTTGTTTCGTTCATGCGTTTTTCCCCCTGATTGCTTTATTTTTTCAGTAAATTTATTGAAATAGTGTCGAATGATGGAACCGAGAGCGGCAAATACCATCGCAAAAAGGTGCCATAGCCGCAGCGAAAGGCGGATTTCCACGTCAAACGTACTCGCGTCGGCAAGAAAATCGGCTTTGCAGCTGACTTCGTTTTTATGGATCTTAAAACCGCGAAGCTCCGTAAGCGGACCCAATGCATAGGAGAGCGCTTGGCAGATCATACCGTAAGTCGTCGCCGTTTTGGCGGCGTCGTCCCCGCCGACAACGACGTGAACGCGCATCGCTTTTACCCTAAGGTGCTTGCCGAAGCTTGCAAGCAGTTTCCCGACCGCGCCGGAAAGCATGGAAACGAGATCGAGGATCTCTTCCAAAGATTTTTTCTTTTTCTTGCTTTCTCCGCTTGCTTTTTCCTGCTTTTTCGCTTCTTTTTTGAGGCGCTTCTTTTCAGCTTTTTCTTCCTTTTTCCGCTGCTTTTTCAGCATTTGGCGCTTCTTTTTCTCAATGGCGGACTTTTTTCCGTCCTTGATACGCGGTTTCTTTTCTTTTTTCGGAACGATTCCGACGGAAAGGAAAAGAACGTTCAGACGCAAGGAAAATTCCTGCGCGTAGGCGATCACAAACGTCGCCTTCAGCGAAAAGAGCAGGACGAAGAACAAAACGATCGCTCCGAAAATGATACACCCGGTCATAACGCTCCTCCTTTCATAAAGTATCCACAGAAAACGTCAGATTCCTTCTATCGTGATCTGCTCGTTCTCTTCCTCGGGCATATCCTCTTCCTTCGGTTTCGGGAGTTCTTCGAGATCGACGAGTCCGAAAACGCGAAGAAAATCCGGAGTCGTAGAATAAAGATTCGGCTTTCCCGGAACGTCCAGTCTGCCGCTGACCTCAATAAGACTCTTGTCGGTGAGTGCCGAGATCGCGTAAGTACAGTCAACGCCGCGGATCTGCTCGATCACGGCCTTCGTCACGGGCTGATTATACGCGATGATAGCGAGCGTTTCCATACAGGAATTTGAAAGTTTTCCGCTCTGACGGATGCCGAGCGCGAGGCGCACGTACTTGTCGTACTTTTCCTTCGTGCATAGCTGGCAGGCATCGTCGAAAAACAAAAGCTGAATGCCGCGCTCCTCTTCTTCGTACTTGTTTTTCATCGTATAAAGCGCCGCTTTGATCTCGAGCTCCGAGATCATCAGAACTTCCGTCATTTTTTTGAACTGTACGGGGTATCCCGCCGCAAAAAGGATCGCTTCCAGCGCTTCCTCAAGGGAAAAATCTTCGGGAAAACCGTTGTTATCTTCCTGTTTTGCTTCTTGCGCTTGCGCATTGGCTGCGTTTTCGGTCAATTTTTGTTCATCCATTTGCGCGTTCCTCCTTTCTGACGGCTTCAAATATCGGATTTCCGTCATTTTCATCCGTGATCCGTACGTATTGCGAACGAATGAGCTGCAAGATCGCCATAAAGGAAGCGATCAGATCGGATTTGGAATGACAAAAAGTCATCAGAAGTTTTTCAAAATCGGTATCTCCGTTGCGGCAAAGATATTTCAGAATTCCGAAATACTTGACGGGCACCGGCGTGATCCTTTTCGTCAGGATCGTATTCAGCGTCTTCTGCGGAACGTCCGTCATCGCCTGTGCGTTGACTTTCGCACGCAGCATAATTCTTTCAAACGCTTCCATAAGGATAAGGCAATCCTGATCGCAGACGTAAGTCTTATCGACGCCGATCTCTTCCGTTTCCTTGATCATACGCCCGTGGTAGCGCACGTAGCGCGGAAGCAGAAGCGCCGCGTTTTCCTTTGCTTTTCTGTATTCAAGCAGGGCGTCGATCAATTCGCGTCTCGGGTCGTCTTTTTCGTCCTCGCTGTCTCGCGGCAGGAGCATTTTGCTCTTGATCAGCATAAGACGGCTTGCCATCTCAAGGAATTCGCCCGCGACGTCCATATCCATTTCCTGCATCTTTTCGATGTATTCCATATACTGATCGAAAAGCAGGGATATCTGGATGTCCTTGATCTCCATTTTGTTCTTGTTGACAAGAGCGAGCAGAAGATCTAGCGGTCCCTCAAAGGATAGGTTTTCGAGTTTGAAGCGGAGTGCTTCCTCTTCGCTGTAAATCATCAGAAAATCCTTTCGAGCAGATTCAAGATTCCGCTGACGCACGCGTATGAAAGGTTGCTCGTGGAAAACGGGATCAGATCGCTCCAGAGAAGAATCAGAAATACGATCATGATGATCCGTTCGTATTTCATAACGGCGAAATAGATCTTATCGGGAAGAAATACGAACAGAATGCGTGAACCGTCAAACGGCGGCAGCGGGATCAGATTGAAAAAACCGAGACTGAAATTGAGCAAAGCAAAATATTGGAACAGCAGCATGAATACAAAAAGAACAAGTCCGTTTCCCGGTATTCTCGATACGAAGAAAAACGCGATCGTACCGATAATTCCCAAAAGAAAATTCATCAGCGGACCTGCCGCCGTGGTCAGCGCCATTCCGAGTTTGCGGTTTTTGAAATAACCGACGTTGATCGGCACGGGCTTCGCCCAGCCAAAGCCGAATAAAAGCATAACGACAGCGCCGATCGGATCGAGGTGAGCAAGCGGATTGAGCGTCAGTCTTCCCTGCCGCTCCGCAGTCGGGTCTCCGAGCAAATGCGCGGAAAAACCGTGCGCGAATTCGTGGAACGAAAGCGCGATCAAAACGCTCGGAATCGAGAGCAGCGCGGATATCAGACCGATTCTGATGTCGCCAGAGCCTAACAGATATGAGAGCATCGTTTTTCCTTTCAATCAGATGTCGTTCAGCAAGAGGTCGTCAAGACTTTCCCTTCTGATACCGAGTCTGTCTTTTCCGTTATTTGTAAACACGAGGGCAGGACGCGGTACGCGGTTATAGTTGGACGCCATCGAATAGTTATAAGCACCCGTCACGAGTACGGCGAGAATATCGCCGCGCACGGGCGTCTGCAGCTGCATATTTTCTCCGATCAGGTCGCCGGACTCGCAGCAGCACCCCGCGACCGTACAGCAAAGATCCTTCGGAAGCGCGGCTTTGTTGGCAAGTGTCACCTCGTAAACGGACTTATAGAGTGCGTAGCGAGGGTTATCCGTCATACCGCCGTTCACGGAGACGTAAGTCCTGTAACCTTCGATATCCTTGACGCTGCCGACGGTATAAAGCGTAACGCCGGCGGCCGCTACGATGGATCTGCCCGGCTCCATATAGATTGCGGGCTTATTCAGTCCCTTTTGTGCGCAAAGGAATGCGACCTCGTCCGCTATGATGCGGATGCTGTCTTCAATGTCGATCACGGGATCGTTCGCGTGATAACGCACGCCGAATCCGCCGCCGAGATTGATCACTCTCGCCTCATAGCCGGTTTCTTTCTTGACGTCCGCCATAAAGCGCAGCATCACTTCCGCCTGATCGACGAAGGACTGCACCTCAAAAACCTGCGATCCGCAGTGACTGTGAAAACCGACAACTTCAATATTCTTCTTTGCAAGAGCGGTTTGGA
>JAZLHQ010000036.1:0-7907 GCA_045616925.1 Eubacteriales bacterium
TGCATTTTCTTGCCGGCGATTGCCGAAAGGCTCTTGAAATTCGCGGGGAAATGGGATATAATAAGATGTAAAATTATAAAAATCGGAGGAATTTCCCAAATATGAGAGATTTCATTGGCAATATGGCGCACAAGGCAAGTCTTCCGGACCTTCGCGATCCCAAAGCCCTCGGCGCTTACTTGACTTATTACGACGACGGCGGACGTCCCGGCGACGCGGCGATCGCCGACCCCGCCTATCTTTCCGACCCGTTCGTCGACGCGCTCGTCGAAAACGTGATCCTTTACGCGGCGGCGGACTGCGAGACGTGGGCATTGCGCGCGGCGCGCGCCCTCGTCGTACCCATGAAAAAGCTCGATTTCATAGAATCTCTGCCCGAGAAGATCGCGGAATTCTACCTCGACGGCAAGTCCGACGACGCCGAGTACTGGTTTGATCTCTACAACGCGCTGATCACCGCGCTCAAGAACGGTTTCCCGCAGATCGCGGCGACCCACGCATACGCGCTTTCGCGTATGCGCAATACCGGCGCGCCCGAGAATCTGATCAGCGCCGCGCAAGACGCGTTTTCGGCTTGCGAAAAGCGTCTTGACGCGCTCTTCACGGCGGAGAATCCGTCCGCGCTCCCGAGCGTCTCTGAAGCGAAGGCGCGCCGGTCCGCCCGGCAGCGCGAAGCGCTGCTCGAGGCGGGGGTCGCCGCGGAGGAAACCTACCGCTCGGCGATCGAGAACGCCGCCGCGGGCAAGACCGTCTCGGCTCTCAACTCCTTCAGAAAACTCGGCGATTACGAGGACAGCGTCCTGCGCGCGATCGAACTCAATCGCCACGCAAAACTCGGAAATCTGCGCGTTTACGGCGGAAAACAGTTCGTTCTGGTGCCGAAAAAGGTCTTTTTGTCGCACAAAGACGGCAAAACCGAGATCCCGGAGAGCAAGGCGGGATCCGCCGATACAGAGCTCGACGCTTTCCATCTTTGCCCCTACGAGAACGGCCTGCCGGGACTCCCGATCGGTCCCGCTTTCAAGTCGATCGTCGGACACTTCGGCGGTCGCCTCTTCGTTCTGAATACCGAAAGCGCTCTTTGCTCGCTCTCCGTCAAGACGGGAAAAGTCGCCGAGATCTTCGACGGCAGTACCGCCTACCGCTTTGAAAACGGCGTCGACGCCGTGAAATGCGAGGGCGGCGAGATCGCGCTCGTCGGAAAATCCATGAACGTCCTCGTCAACGGCAGAAAACAGACCGTTTCGCTCGGCGCGGATTCGCTTCTTCTGCTCGATCCCGCCGCGCCCGCGCTCAAAAACACGCAGGAAGGCGCCGTACGGATCGTCAAAGCGATCGGCGGATGCGTCTTCTACGAGACGAACGTCGGTGACGTGCGCGTCTATACCGTCAAAACCGGAAAGGTGACCGAGCTCTGCAAGGCGTCCGATTGCCCCGAGATCTGCGCCGTCAGCGGCGACGATCTCTTCTATCTGGCGGGCGAGAGATCCGCACCCGCCCTCAAGCGCCGCAAAATCGACGGCGGCGACACCGAGGTTATCGAAGACCACGTCTGCGAATACGTGTACGCGAACGGCGAGGCGATCTTCTACACCGTCGGAAACCGGAGCGAAAAAGCGCTCTACGCGTATTTTTACAAGAATCGCGCGCGCAAAGAAGTGTTGAGACGCGTCTTCTGCGGCGAAAACGATCCGATCGTCTGCGAGCAGAACGGATTTTTGTACGTCAGAGCCGAAATTGAAGGAAAATGCGGGCTTTGCCGCGTCCGCAGCGACGGCAGCGACTGCCTCCTTCTTTCGAAGGATTTCGCAAGACCCGCCTGCGATTACCCGTTCCGCCGCGGCAATTTCTTCTATCTCGACAGTGAAAACGCGCTCGTACGCGTCGGCGTGTCCGGCGGGCGCGTAAAGCAGCTGGCGACGGGCATCTCGGAATTCGGCTGCCCCGGCATTTTCGGAGAGCGCGTCGTGTTCACGAAGGACGACGGAGAACCCGGGACCTGCGGGCTTTACAGCTCCGATTTCGACGGCTCCGACCTGCGCAAGCTGGCGAACAAGATCGCCGGCGTCGCGGTCCTCGACGAAAATCGGGTCGTCGTCCTGAAACCCGGCGACTATAAGACCGTCACCGTGCGCTGAAATAAAGCGAAGAACCTCCCGTTAGGCGGCATCCCCTAAGGAACGCCGCCTAACGGGAGGTTCTCTTGTTATGAGATGATTTTACGGCTGCCGAGGGCGTCTGACAACGATTTCCCGCATACTTTTCACAATGCAGCCCGCCGGGATCACACCCCGCACAGACGTGAGAGGATAAACCGAGCTTCCGCAGCCGATCACGGTACCGGGATTCAATACGCAGTGACAGCCGATTTCCGCGCCGTCTCCCAACGCGGCGCCCATTTTCCGAACGTTGGTCGGATAATCAACCTCTGCGTGGACCGTAACGTTCGTTCCGTCGGATTTCAGATTGGAACAAATTCCTCCCGCGCCCATGTGGGCGTGCACTCCGAGAACCGAATCTCCCACGTAATTGTAATGAGGTACCTGCGCCTGATCCATAAGAATGCAATTTTTAAGTTCCGAGGAATTTCCGAGATTGCAGTTCCTCCCCACGATCACGTTTTCACGGATGTAACATCCGGGGCCGATTTTCGTTCCGGCTCCGATGATCGCCGGTCCGATCAATACGGCAGTCGGGGCGACGGTCACGCCTGCCTGCGCATAGATCCCCGGTTTGATTTCCGTGAATCCCGCAAGTCCTTCTTCCTGCAGCCGACGAATATGGTCTCCGATATGCGGCAGAATTTCCCAGGGGTAGGTATACGCCTTTACAAGGGAGACGATATAGGGCGTGTCGCACGAAGGGAACAGGTCCTCGTTTTTTATCTGTTTTTTCAAAAGAATATCAGTCACAAAGATAACCTCTTTTCTTGATAACGCTGCAAATCCGCTCGATATAACGGCAGCAAAGATCTTCGTTTTCGCATTCCAGCATCACGCGGATCACCGGCTCCGTGCCGCTCTGGCGCAAAAGCACTCTTCCGTTGCCGTTCAGCTCGCGGTTGACCGCTTCTGTTTCGGCAATGATCTCGGGATCTCCGGCGACGGCGGCTTTGGAGGATACCCGTACGCTCTTCGTTTTTTGCGGCAGAAGTACCACGGGTGCCGCCAGCTTGGCAAGAGTGGACTTGGTATCAAGGATTTCTTCGGTCAGGATCATGGCGGTCAGGATCCCGTCGCCGGTGGTGGCGTACTTGCGCAGGATGATATGCCCCGATTGCTCGCCGCCGAGGCGGTATCCGCCCTCTTGCATTCTTTCGTAAACAAACCGGTCTCCCACCCCGGTCTGTTCATTCCGGATGCCCTCCGCCGAAAGGGCTTTCGTCAGCCCGCTGTTGGACATTACGGTAGTCACCACGGTGTTGTGATCCAGCGTTCCTTTGGATTTGAGGCGGCAGGCAAGGATATAAATGATTTTATCTCCGTCCACGATCTCGCCGTTTTCGTCCACGGCAATACAGCGGTCGGCGTCTCCGTCAAAGGCAAATCCTATATCGAGCCGGTTTTTCTTCACAAAAGCTGCAAGATTTTCAATGTGCGTGGAGCCGCAGCCGAGGTTAACGTTCACCCCGTCGGGCGACGCGCCGATCACGTACGTCTGCGCGCCCAAAGCGTCAAATACTGCCTTTGCGATCATCCAGGAGGCGCCGTTGGCACAATCGAGACCGATGCGCAGATTCCGATAGGAATGGGACGCCACGGAAATCAAATACCCTACGTAGCGGTTTCTGCCCGCCACGTAGTCAATAATGCAGCCGATCTTCTCTTTCTTTGCGAGCGGCAGATCTTGCGCATCATACAAACCGAGTTTTTGCAAATCTCCGTCGATATAAGCCTCGATCAGCGCAGTCTCGGCGTCATCCGGCTTTTCTCCGTACCGATTGATGATTTTGATGCCGTTGTCATAAAAAGGGTTGTGGGAAGCGGTGATCATAACGCCGCAGTCAAACTGATCCACCCGCGTCACGTACGAGACTGAAGGCGTGGTCGTAACGTGAAGCATATAGGCGTCGGCGCCCGATACGGTAATGCCCGCCACGATGGCGTACTCCAGCATATAACTGGAGCGCCGGGTGTCCTTGCCGACCACGATGCGCGGCCGGTAGTTCGGCTTTCTGCAGCCCGAAAGCGGGGAAGAAAAATACCAGCCGAGAAAACGGCCGATCCGAAAGGCGTGCTCCGCGGTCAGGACCGCGTTCGCTTCTCCGCGAAATCCGTCGGTGCCGAAATATTTGTTGACCGTGGGTTCTTCTCCTTGTTTTGGTACGACGTCCGGAGCGTCGCGGTGAACGATCATATCTTCTCTCAGCAGATCGTCGGCACTGATGCAGAAGAGGTCGCATAGCATAATGACCTTGTCGATCTGCGGCACCGCCTGATCCATCTCCCATTTGGAAACCGACTGTCGGGAGACCGACAGTTTTTCCGCAAGCTGCTCTTGCGTGATCCCCGCCGAAATGCGAAGATTCATTATTTTTTCTCCAATCGTCATAGATAATACCTTCCTTTCGTAGTATCGAACTTACTGACACGGTATTATATTATCACAACGTCAACGATATTACAAGCAACTTTACATAGAATTTGGCGCAACCGCAGGTTGCTGTTTTGTAATATCGGGCGTTTTGGACGGGTTATGCGGAATTTTGTCCGGTATTCACGCGCACCCTGCGGTAGCATATCGGCAAACGTCGGGAGACGTGTCCCGAAGGAAAAGCAAATATATAAAAAGCACAAAAATACCGGGACGGCATTTTCGCCGATCCCGGTTTGGTTTTTGTCGTTTGGATTATCGGTTTTTCGGTATTTTCAGCGTCCGCATCGCGTTGAGGATCGCGATGACGGAAACGCCGACGTCCGCAAAGACCGCGAGCCACATATTCGCAAAAGGAACGCCGATCGCGGAGAGGATCAGGATCGTGATCTTCACAATGAGCGCGAACGCGACGTTTTCTTTGGCGATCCGGACGCCGCGGCGCGAAATTTTCACCGCGCGCGGGATCTTTTTCAGATCGTCGTCGACGATGACGAGATCTGCGGCTTCGATCGCCGCGTCGCTGCCGAGCATTCCCATGGCGATCCCGACGTCCGCGCGCGCAAGCGCGGGAGAATCGTTGATCCCGTCGCCCGTGAAGGCAAGTTTGCCGTCGTTTTCGGCAAGATATCCTTCGAGGAGCCGCAATTTGTCCTCGGGCGCGAGCGCGCCGTGCGCTTCGTCGAGCGAAAGCTCTTTTTGCGTGCGGACGACGATCGCTTCGCGGTCGCCGCTCAGAAGGATCGAGCGGACGCCCATCGCATTCAGATCGGAAATCACCGCTTTTGCCTCCGCCTTCGGGCGGTCGGAAAGCAGGATCTCGCCGACGAACGAGTCGTTCAGCGCGATGAGTACGCGCGAAAACGCGTCGCTTTCGGGATTTTCGGCAAACGGAACGGAAATTCCGTATTTTTGAAGCAGTTTTTCGTTTCCCGCAAGGATCGTTCCGCGGTCCGTCGTGACGATCCTGCCGAGTCCGCGCAGTTCGCTTTCCGAAAGCGTTGCGGGGACGTCAGCGGAAACGTTCGCAAACGCCTGCGCGATCGGGTGCGTCGAACCCTTTTCTGCGGCGGCTGCGAGACGTAAAAGCTCGTTTTCGGTGTGATTCTCGGCAGGATTTGCCGATACGATCCCGAATTTGCCCTCGGTCAGCGTGCCGGTCTTGTCGAAGACCGCCGTTTTGAGATCGGCAAGGTTTTCGATCGCCTCACCCGATTTGAAGAGGATCCCCGCGCGCGCACCGGCGCCGATGCTGCCGAAAAAGCTGAGCGGGACGGAGATCACGAGCGCGCAGGGGCACGAAACGACCAGAAATTCGAGCGCGCGGTAGGCAAAAACGCGGAAATTTTCCCGATATCCGCCGAAAAACAGCGGGCAGACGAACGCAAGGATCGCCGCCAAAAGGCAGACGATCGGCGTATAGACGAGGGAAAAGCGCGTGATGAAGGACTCCGCCTTTGCTTTGCGCGTGGACGCGCCCTCGACCATCTCGAGGATCCGCGCAACTCCCGAGTTTTCGGCGATCGCGGTCGCTTTGACGGTCAGTTTCCGGTCGAGAACGATCACGCCGCCGCTGATCCGGTCGCCTTCGGCGAAGGCAACGGGCTCGCTTTCGCCCGTGAGGGCGGAGCAGTCGGTGTACGCCTGTCCGTCGAGGATGACGCCGTCGAGCGCGACGCGCTCACCGGGCAGGACGACGATCAGATCGCCGATTTCGGCGTCCGACGCGTCGATTTCTTCGACGCGTCCGTCATCCCGCAGGATCCGGACGGTGTCGGGGACGAGTTTTGCGAGCGCCTTGACCGATTGTCGCGCCGATCCGAGCGCGACGCTCTCAAAGAGTTCGCCGACGCCGAAAAGAAGCATGACGGCGACCGCCTCGACGTATTCGCCGAGGAAAAGCGCGCCGATCGAGGCGATGCTCATCAGAAAATTCTCGTCGAAGATCTGTCCGCGCGCGATATTCGATCCAGCCTTCAGGAGAACGGGATACGCCGCCGTCAGATAGGCGGGCAGGACGGCCAGGAGCCGCGCCCACCACGGAATTTCCGGGAGAAAGTGCAGCGCGATCAGCGCCGAGACGAGCAGAATTGCCGAAAGCAAAAGGCGCAGAAGCGTTTTCTTCTGCGCTTTTTTCAGTTTGATCTTCATTTTTTTGGTTTGATTTCGCAATCCGGCTCGATTTTACGCACGGCTTCTTTGATTTTTTCGATCAGAGAGTCGAAAATCTCGTCGGGCGCCGTGACGACAAGCTTCTGCGTCAGAAAACTGAGGCTTGCGTCCTCGACCCCCTCGATTTTTTTGACGTTCGCTTCTGCTTTCGCGGCGCAGTTCGGGCAGTCGATTTCGTCGAGAATGAACGTTTTCGTCATGATTTTTCCTCCGTTCGGATCATTCGGTGATGTGGTGCAGCGCGCAGCTGATGAGCGTGCGCACGTGCTCGTCGGCGAGGCTGTAAATGAGCGTTTTGCCCTGCCGTCTGAAGCGGATCAGGCGCGCGCTTTTGAGGATCCGCAGCTGGTGCGAGATCGCGGACTGCGTCATCGACAAAAGCTCCGCGATCTGATTGACGCAAAGCTCCTTCTCCGACAGCGCGCAGAGAATGCGGATGCGCGTGTGGTCGCCGAAGATCTTGTAAAGCTCGGCAAGCTCGATCAGCGTGTCCTCGTCCGGCATTCCGTCCTGCAGGATCCGCAGTTCGTCGGGGGACAGATCCTCCGAGATCTGCTTGTTTTTCGTTATTTCGCTCACGTTTGTCACCTCTTTATATGAACAACTGTTCATACGTTTATTATATCACACCGAGCGAAAAAGTCAAGCGGTTTTGCGAAAAATACTTGCAAAATCGGCGAAAATCAGTATAATAAAGGTAGAAATTACGTTGAGGGGAGGGAAAAGCACGAACAAACGACTATTTATGGCGGCTCTTTGCGTCGCCGCCGTGAGCGCGGCGATCCTCTTGCCCTCCTGCGGCAAGTCAAAAAACGCGGATCCGCCGCCCGATCCCGTCACGGTAGTCACGACGACGCGGGCGGGAAATCCCTCCGCGATCGGCGCGCCGATCGTCCCCGAGGACGATTTCCCGGCGATCTATATCGAGACCGAGGGCAAAAAGCCGATCGTTTCGAAAGAAGAATATCTGAAAGCGACCGTCGGCGTCGACGGCGCGGACGAAAAATTCTGCTTTTCGGACGCCGCCGCAAAGGTCCGCGCGCGCGGAAACGGCACTTTCAAGATGGCGAAGCTCTCTTACCGCCTGTCTTTTGACGAAAAAGTCAACCTCTTCGGGCAGGGAACGGCGCCGGACGACGACT
>JAZLHQ010000037.1:0-5563 GCA_045616925.1 Eubacteriales bacterium
AAATAGGTGAGGACGATCTGCCCGTCGAATTTCTTTCTGAAAAAGACGTAGAAGCAAAGGCAGATGCCGATAAATCCGACGAAATTCCAAAGGGATTCGTACAAAAACGTCGGGTGGACGGTCTCGACCGCGCCGCTCACGAACGTGATCTGCATACGCCACGGAAGATCCGTTTCACCGCCATAGGCTTCACAGTTCATGAAGTTGCCCCAGCGGCCGATCGCCTGCGCGAGCATCACGGCGGGTCCCAGCGCGTCGAAAAACACCGGAATGCGGATCTTTTTCACGATGAGCGTCAAAAGTGCGCCGAGCGCGCCGAAAATGATGCCGCCGTAGATCGCGAGTCCGCCGTTCCAGATGGCGATGACCTCGCCGAAGGACGTATAAGTCCCCGGATTTTCCAATTCGTAGAAGAATACGTAGTAAAGTCTTGCGCCGATGACGCCCGGAATCACCGTAAAGAGGGCGATATCAATGAGATCGTCGAGGATAAGTCCCTGCTTTTTGAGCCGCAGCCAGACGTAGAGGAACGAGCATACGATGCCGATCGTGATGATGAGTCCGTACCACGCGACCGAAAATTCGTGTTCGCCGATATGGAACGAAAATACGATCGGATCAAGTTCCAGATCGCCGATCCCGAGTCCCGGGAATGAGACGTGATTGTTCATTTTGCATTTCCTTTCTGCCGTTTCTTGCCGTCGGCGGGCGGATTTACGACCGCCATCGCGAAATAAGAGTCCTCAAACATCGTTTTCAGGGCTTCGTTGACCTCGTCGACGGTCACGCATCCGATCATATCGACGTAATCGAAGGTCGTGACGCCGTCGAAGACGTCCGACAAAAACGTGTTGGCGATCTCCTCGGAGCTGTCGAAAATGCGCACGGCGGAGCCGTACATCGCGCGCTTCTTGCTCTCGAATATCACGGGATCGACGCCCGTTTTTTTCATTTCCTCGATATAATCGCGGATCTTTTTGAAAACCGTTTCCGGCTCGTCGCTCTCCGCGCTGAAGGTAAAACACGAAAAGCTGCGGTTATGCTCCGCTTCCGCCGTGAGCGGAGACGAGATGAGCCCGCTTTCGTAAAGGTCGTTCGGGAACGGCGCGGAAAGCGAGAAAAGCGTATCGCACAGAAGATCCATCACGATCTGCTTTCTGAGACGCTCGAGCGGGTTTTCGCTGATCGCGACGTCCTTGACGCCGATGGCGAGCATCGGCTGCGAGACCTGCATTTCCTTCGTTTCGCGGGTCTTGTATACGCCCGGCTTCTCCTTGAGCGCCGGTCTTTCGAGGATGAGCGGCGGCGCTTTTTTCAAAACCTTATCGGCGATCCTTTCGACCGTCCCGGGCGTTACGTCACCCGATACGCAGAGCGCCATATTGTGCAGATTATAGAAAGTGCCGTAGCAATCGTAAAGCGTTTTTTCGGTGATCTTCGCGATCGAACGCACCGATCCCGCGATCTCCGTTCTGACGGGGTGATTTTCGTAGAGGCAGCGCATCAAAGAGAAATACAGCGCGTTGCCGGGGGTATCCTCGTACATCCGGATCTCCTGCCCGATGATCCCCTTCTCTTTTTCGACCGTTTCCTTCGTAAAATACGGGTGCGTGACGAAATTGAGGAGGATCTCAAGGTTTTCTTCAAAGCGATCCGTGCAGGAAAAGAGGTACATCGTATGAAGGAACGAGGTATAGGCGTTCGCGTTCGCGCCCGTCACGGCGAACTCTTCGAAGGCGTCCGTTCCGTTTTCGTTTTCGAACATCTTATGTTCGAGGTAATGCGCGATGCCGTCCGGCACGGTGACGAATTCGCCCGTCCCGCCGACGCGGAAGCGGTTGTCGACCGAGCCGTATTTCGTTCCGAAAAGCGCGTAGGTCGTCGAGAATTTCTTCTCGATGACGTAGATATCGAGTCCCGACGCGTGTTTGATCAGCGTGGCTTTCTCGCCGAGGCGTTCGGACGACAAAATTCTGTATTCATTCATCGTCTTCGTCCTCCGATCCGTTGAGCGTCCCCTTCAGAAGAAAGACCGTATCGAGCCGGAGTTTTTGCGCTTCTGCGGCAAGTTCTTCCTTCGTAACGGCAAGGATATTTTCAAGCACTTTTTCGGGATCCTCGGGTGCGTCGGCGATCCTTCTCGTCAGATAGTAACTTTCAAGCGCCGCGGGACTGTCGTAGATCTCTCTGAACGCGCTTTCGTACCCCGATTTTGCCGCCGCGAGTTCCTTGTCCGATATTTTGCCGTCGGCGCAGTCCGCGATCTGCTTTTCGATCGCCGCCCGCGCTTTTTCCGCGTTTTCGGCGCGCACACCGCTCGACACGAGCATAATTCCCTTCATCGTGTCCGCGCTCGCGCCGCAATAGTAGCAGAGCGAGAGTTTTTCGCGCACGTTCATGAAGAATTTGCTGATCGGCGAGCCCGAAAGGATCATCCGAAGGAGCATATACGCCGCGTGTCCTTCCGACGGGTAGTCGGTCGGCGTGCGGTAGCCGAGCACGAGCTTGCTCTGATTGACCGGTTCTTCTTCCGTGACGTTTTTCACGGGTCTTGCGTCGTAAACGCGTTCCGTTTTCCCGAGCGGACGGGGGATCTCCGTAAAGCCGCCGAAGACGGGCATCAGAAGCCGCTTAAGTTCTTCAAAGGGGAGATCTCCCGCGTAAAACAGTTCGATCGGCGCCGTTTCAAGGAGATTGCGATAATAATCCCAAAGGCTTTCGGGCGTGATCTTCGCCGTGTCCTCTTCCGTTCCCGCAGAGGGGACCGCGTAGCGCTCGCCTTCGCACATGATCTCTTCGCATCTGCGCGAAGCGTAGCGCGTTTTGTTGTTGACGAGCGAGCGGATGTAAAGGATCTGCTTTTCTTTTTCGTTTTCGACGTATTCCGCCTTGAAAACGCCGTTTTCGGTCAGCGGATGAAACAGGATCTCGGAAAGGAGGTCGAGCAGATTCTCAAAGACGCGCATCCCGTCGTAGGCGCAGGAATCGGAAATACAGGAGGCGCAGAAGCCCGGCGTCTGGAGTTCTCCGCGCGTCTGAGCGGAAACGGAGATACCGGCTCCGTAAAGGTCATCCGTGCGGAGTGAGATCGCTCGCATCGTCGGATATTTTTCGCATCCGCGAAGGAGTACGCTCGGCAGAAGCGCGTTTTTCGCGCAGTTTTCGCTTTTGCGCTCGGTGACGAAATACACCGAAAACTGCGACGATTTGAATTTATCGGTACGTACCGCGGTCAGATGCACCGCGGGAGTCAGCTGCATAGACTTGATCTGCAAAATCGTTTCCTCTTTGTATGGTTATTCATTGTATTTTACCACATAATACGTTGTTTTGCAACGGTTTTGCGAAAATATTTGTAAAAAACAGCCGCCGTCAGACAAAATTCCCGGGATCACGCAGCACGCTTTGGCAGAACAGTGCCCTGTCGCCCGAAAGGCGTCCGCCGTCAGCGCCCGCAAGAACGTCCGATAGTCTGCTTTTTTTGCCCGCCTTTTCCGAAAACGTTTTTCCGAGATCCTTTTGTCCGCAGATCGCGCAGAGTTTTTCGGCTGCCCGGATCCCCTCTCTCGTGCGCGCGTAAACCGACGCGCGCATCGCGTGCCAGAAGACCGTTTCCCGCTTTTTCGTAAAAGCGCCGTTTTGCCGGTAGGGCAATTCTTCGCGCAAAAATTCTTCCCCGCCGCCCGCATTCAGATACGAGAGGATCGAGAGCGGCAAAAGTCCGTCGCCGGCGCCGCTGCCGTCGATCTCCTGATTTGCGCAGGCAAAGCGGATCTCGTTTGAGGCGATCTCCGGATACTTATCCGACAAAAGCGCCGCGCGGACGAGCCGATCCTCGGCTTTCGTTCGGGAAGCCGCCCATTCTTCGATCAGAAGATCTCTATGGCGGCATTCGCCGATCTTGTCCGCCGCCGCGCGGCTGTTTGACAGGATCGCTTCCCTGACGCTTTCGGGCGTTCCGTATTTTTCGAGCGCTTTATAGAACACGCCCGCGCGGTCGTTCAGAAATACGCCCTGCACGAGCGCGCAGGATTTTTCGTTTTTGACCCCGAAGCAGAAGACCGTCCGCTTTTCGGGATCGGCGGGATCCGTAAAAAGGCGCGCGCCGTCCGCCGATCTTTCGACGACCGACTTATCGGGAACGGCGCCGCGATCGCCCGATAAATGGAAATCGAGGGCGATCTTCCCTCGGTTTCCGGTAAATTCCATATAAAAAAGCCGCAGCGGCAGTTTGCCGTCCGAGCCGACGAGCAATTCTGCGCGCTGCGGCAGGATATACGCCGCGTGCGTTTCGTAAAAAGTCACGTATTCGGCTGAAAGCGCGACGTCTTCGGGGACGTTTTGCTCCCACCACAGTATTTTGTCCCCGGTCGTCAGCGGGCGGCCGTTCACGGACGTTCCGCCGAGCTTTCTTTCGTACGTTTTTCCCGAAAGAATGCCGGATCTCCAGCTTCTTTTTCCGGTTTTCCCCGCGTTTTTGTAACAGCGCATCGTTTTCCTCCGCTTTTCGGTCTTTGCTTACTATGCGCAGGCGGGGCGGGATTATGCGCTATTTCGCGATTTTGTAAAGATCCTTGAACGGCTCCGTAAAAAATCCTTCTCCCGCGTTATGCGAGCCGTAAACGTTTTTGACGTCTTGATCAATGCCCTTTCCGGTCGTGTAAAAATAGGTTTTTTCGGGCATTTCAACGCGGATATCGACACTCGGATGCGCTTTTTTGCCGCTCTCATTGATCTGCGTGACAATCTCGGCGTCGCCGAACGACATCCGATCCGCGGGCAGTTCGCAGACCGTGATTCCCGCGTTTTCGGCGTATCTTTTGAGCGCGTCGTACCCGTTTTCGCCGTTTTTCGTCGGTTTCACGAGGTAAAGCGTTTCGAAATCGTATTTCCCAGCAAGGCGAGAGAGCGCGTAGGGCGCCTGATTGTGGTAATGCGTGAAGATGATCGAAATTTTTTTGTCGTCGGCTTCCGCTTTTTCGAGCGTATCCGCGAAAAAGCGGTACGTGCCGCTCGAAATATCGACAATAAGTAGCCGGTCGCCGTTCCGAAGGCAGAGGGCGTCGTTCCCGTTTTCGCTGACGTAAGTCACGGCGGCGGTCTCGTCAAGATTTTTCCACGAGATCGCGTTGACAACGAGCAGCGGGATCATCAGAACGCCGAGGACCGCGTACGTCCACGCGTTTTTGCGCAGACAAAGGAGCAGAACGACCGCCGCGGCGCCCGCGCCTACAAGGAGATAAAGCGGCAGATCCCCGATCCGCAGAAGCGCGCGGGGCGTCGCGAAATACTCCGCTCCCGCGATCAGAAGGTGAGAAAGGAGCCGTACGGGATACGCAAAGATCCGCGCCGAAACGGGCGAAAACGAGAAAATCGCGAACGGCAGGACCGAAACGAGCAGAAGCGTCACGGGGAGCGTGAACAATAGGTTCGTGAACACGCTCACCCACGACACGCTTTTGAAGGTAAGGGCACTGACGGGGAGCGTATAGAGTACCGCCGCGGAAGTGACGAGAACGGCGGACGATACCGCGTTCAGAGCTTTCAAAAAAGCGTTTTTCGG
>JAZLHQ010000038.1:0-5873 GCA_045616925.1 Eubacteriales bacterium
ACGGCAACGCCGTTCACCCGAACAAGGAGATCGCCGCGCAGTACGATAAGGATTTCCGCAACGCCGTTCTGCTTGCAGAAAAAATGGGCGTTGATACCGTCATCACCTTCTCCGGCTGCCCCGGCGACTGTGAGGATTCCAAGTACCCGAACTGGGTCACCTGCCCGTGGCCGAACGACAACTTGACGATCCTCGACTGGCAGTGGAACGAAAAAGTCATTCCCTACTGGAAAGAAATGGCGAAATTCGCGTCCGCACACGGGATCGAGCGCATCGCGTTCGAAATGCACCCCTCCTTCGTCGTCTACAACCCCGCGACGCTCCTTAAACTGCGCGCGGCAGTCGGCGATATCATCGGTGCGAACGTCGACCCCTCCCACCTCTACTGGCAGGGCATCGACCCCGTCGCGGCGATCGGCGCTCTCAAGGGCGCGATCTATCACTTCCACGCGAAGGACACCTACCTCAACAAGCGCAACATCGAGGTCAACGGCGTTCTCGACACGAAGCCCTACAATCTGACAGAAGATCGTTCGTGGGTCTTCCGCACCGTCGGCTACGGCCACGGACAGCAGGAATGGAACGCGATCATCAGCGCTCTGAGAGTTTCGGGATACGACGGCGTCGTCTCGATCGAGCACGAGGACGGTCTGATGTCCGACAAAGAGGGACTTGAAAAGGCGATCTTCCTGCTAAAGCAGGTTCTGATCACCGAAAAACCCGGAGAAGCGTACTGGATCTGAACTTCCGAAAAGCAAAGACACTGAAAGGCATCAAAATGTTACACAAACTCGGAATCATCGGTTTCGGCGGAATGGCGGGCAACCATTACAAACAGTTGTCGAAGAAGAACGTCCCCGTCGAGATCAAAGGCGTTTACGATATCGACCGCGAGCGTATGAAGGACGCGAAAAGCAAGGGGCTTCACTGCTACAAAAGCCGCCGCGCGCTCCTAAAAGACCCCGAGATCGACGTCGTTCTGATCGCCGTACCGAATCATCTTCACAAGAAATTCGCGATCGAGGCGCTGAAGGCGGGCAAGAACGTTCTCTGCGAAAAGCCCGTCACGATCACGTCAAGAGAGCTTGAACAGATCATGGCAGTCGCCGAAAAGACCGGAAAGATCTTCACGATCGACCAAAACCGCCGCGTCAACAAGGATTACGTCCTGTTGAGACGGCAGATCGCCTCCGGCGTGATCGGCAAACCGTATCTGATCGAATCGCGCGTCGAAGGCTCGCGCGGCGTCCCCGCCGGCTGGAGAACCGATCCGAAGCAGGGCGGCGGCATGATGCTCGACTGGGGCGTGCATCTGATCGACCAGGTCCTTTATATGGGCGATCAGAAGGTCGTTTCCGTCTACTGCAAGATGTTCTCCGTCAATTATCCGGACGTCGACGACAACTTCCGGTTGACGATGACGCTCGACGACGACACCTGCGTGCAGATCGAAGTCTCGACGAACAATTTCATCAAGCACCCGCGCTGGTACGTCTGCGGCACGAAGGGCACGCTCGTCATCAATGACTGGGACTGCAAGGGTCAGATCGTCTGCCCGCTCTCGAAAGAGGATCAGTGGGGCGTCGAGATCACGCCCGACAAGGCGGGACCGTCCAAGACGATGGCTGCGCGCGATCCCTCGACCGTCAAGACGATCGAGCTCGAGATGCCGACGGACGTGATCGACAATCTCGACCCGACGTACGTTCAGCTCGTGGACGCGCTCGAAGGCAAAGCGCCTCTGAAGATCACGGCGGCGCAGGCTCTGCGCGTCGTGAAGGTCATGGAAGCGGCGTTCAAGTCGGCGAAGACCGGAAGATGCATCAAAACCGATATCTGAATCACGAAAAACACGGCGGCAACGCCGTGTTTTTTGGTGTTTGTGCTGCCGTCGTAGGGCGGGGGCTTGCTCCCGCCGAAAACGGGCGTTAATATCGTATTTCGAATGATTGCGGCGCTTCTTTTGACAAACCAATGAAATTACGTGGCGTTTTCAGAAGCGGCGGGAGCAAGCCCCCGCCCTACGGGTTTGTGCGAACAACCCGATTACCCGTTTGCCTCCCTCCCGGCGGGGCCTTCCCGTTCTCCGTAGGGATCGGCGTCAAGCGCAAGCGCCGACGGTCCGCAACCGATGACCCGTCGGACGGAACGGTTTGTCCGAACAATTTCACATCAAAAAACAATTTACGATCGTTTTCTTGTTGTTCACGGCATAAAGATATGCGCGGGCGGTTCCGCTAATGGTTCTGCAAGAGGGACGATAGTTTTCATTATAATAAAAGATGCAGATTTCGCTTTCTCGTATCATCGCCTGATTTCGTTCCACGTAACTCGCCCGTCCGGCGTTTCCCACGCCTTTGGGACAGACGCTTTCTTCAAATCCTTTAATTAAAAATTGCATTGTATATTCATCGGCATCCTCGTAATCTTTGCGGAAATATATCCGTTTGATTGCGGGGAATTTTTCTTTTAATTCCGTCACGATTTCATAACAAATATCGTTGAATGCCGAATGATCGCCAAATATGAAATTGACGACACCTTTTTGGATGTATTCGTATAAAATAACTCGCAGCTTTTCGCGCAGTTCCGACGTATTTTCGATTTTCCTATGACCTATAAAACATAATGAATTTTCCATATTCTTTCTCCTTTTGCGATATATCGCAATTATAACACATTTTTGTAAAATTTGCGATATATCCCACACGATTTGTCGCATATTTTTATACAATCAAGTTACGATAAATCGCAAACGGAGGAAAAAGATGTGAGTACGAAAGAAGCGGTTGCCGCGCGGATCATAGAATTATGTCAAAGCAAAAATATTGCAATCAACGCATTAGCGAATATATCCGGCGTTGCACCTTCCACCATTTACAGTATGCTGAACGCCAAAAGCAAAAATCCCGGCGTAGTTTCCATTAAGAAAATCTGCGATGGGTTAGAAATTACGGTCAGAGAATTTTTTGACTGTGATTTGTTTGATGAAAGAGAGCAGGAAATAGAATAAGTCAAGCCGTCCGAACAATTCCAAAACAAAAACCGCTTCTTACGAAACGGTTTTTATTTTTGTCGTTTTTATGCGTAATACAGCTTAGGTTTGGCAAGAATTGCAATAAAATCAATGACGACACCGATACAGAAAAGTCCGCCGGTAAACAAATACAAAATACCCATTCCCGCTTTGCCTTCGTAAAACTTGTGCGCTCCGAAAAATCCGAGGAACAGACAGAGCAGCAGCGACACCCACTTGTTGCAGAGCTTATGTCCGGGCATCGCACCCACGTTGACGTTCGCGTTGGTGTTGACGTTTGCGTTCGAGTTGTTGATCACGACGGACGGTACTGCCGCCGCACTTTGCTTCATTTCTTCGACCTGTCTGCCGCAGGCAGTGCAAATCACGGCATCTTCCGGAATTTTTGCGCCGCAGAATTTACAAAACTTGGTTTTTTCCTGTGAATCCATTGTTTTATCCTCCTTTTTTCTTGATTATACTCCATATTTGAGTAAATGTCAATACTCAATTTGAGAGTATGATAAATTATTGTTAAAAAGCGGAGGCGTTTATGGATTATAGAATAAGAATGCGGAATCTGCGCGAAGACCACGACCTCACGCAGACGGCGGTCGGCAAGCTGATCAACAAATCGCAGCAGGGATACAGCCACATTGAGGAAGGACGCGCGGAATTAAAGATCGAAGATCTGATCGTTCTTTGCCGTTTTTACGGCGTATCTGCCGATTATATGATCGGTATGTCGGACGAAAACAAAAAATAATGAAAAAAGCGCTCGATGACCCGTCGGACGGTGCAATCTATCCCCGTAGGGGTGTGTGCGAACAACGCGGTCAACCTGCGCATTTTTTGTAAAAGCCCTTGCAAATTATCCCCCGGCGTGATACAATGGCCTTGTGAACGAAAGCATAACGGAGGGCACGGTATGTCTTATTACATCGCGGCGGACGGCGGCGGATCCAAACTCCTCGTCGTTCTGTACGACGAAAATTTCCATATCCTTCGCGCGCTCGGAACGGGCGGAACGAACGAATCCTTCAAGCCGAGAGAGCAGATCGAAAGAGAGATCGAAACGCTTGCGGAAAATCTCTTCAAGGGCCTGCCCGAAGAAGTAAACACGATCGATTCCCTCGATCTTTCGATCGTAGGCGACACGAAATTGCTCGCCGATTCGTTCGGAAAATACCGCAAAATCAAAGAAATGCACTCCTATTCCGAGGGCGAGGCCGCGCTCGGCGCGTGCGGCGAAAAATACGGCGTCGTCGCGCAGGCGGGCACGGGCTCCGACGCGTTTCTCGTCGAGCCGGACGAAAGCTTCACCGTCGGCGGCTGGGGCGCGCTCCTCGGCGACGAGGGCAGCGGATACGATATCGGACTCAATTCCCTGAAAGCGGCGATCTACGCCTTTGACGGGCGCGGTCCCTATACGGCGCTTCTGCCGATGATACTCGAAAAATGGCGGCTCGAAAAACCGTGGGATATGGTCAAAAAGCTCGTTGACGACCCCGATTACCGCAAAACCGTCGCTTCCGTGACGCCTTTGGCGGCAAACGTCGCGAACGATTCCGACCCCGTCGCACTGCAAATTTTCGAAAACGCGGGTCACGCGCTCGCTCTGCAGGTTCTGACGGCGATCCGCCGCTATCAAAAGCCGATCGAAGGACCGGTCGTTCTGTCCGGCGGCGCGTGGAAAGGCTGCAGGGCGATGGCAGACGCCTTCAAATCGGATCTTTCAAAGGAATATCCCGGACTTCCCGTCCGTTTCCCGATCTTCGAGCCGCTCGTCGGCTCGATCGTCCTCGGCGCAGACAGGCGCGGTATTTCCTTTTCAAGCATCGAAAACACGCTGAAAACGGAGTTTTCGGCGTATTTATACAAAATCGGAGGTCAAAAATGAACGTCATTGACACGTATTACGCAAGGATCGGCGAAATTCTTGCCGAAGCGTTCGAAAAAGAGCGCGAAAATATCGAAAAAGCCGCCAATGCGATCGCTTCCGCAAATCTTGAAAAGCGATCCGTTTTCGCCTTCGGCTGCAACCACGCGGGGCTCGTCACGCTCGAGCTTTTTTACAGAACGGGCGGAATGGTGACGGTGAACCCCGTCCGCGCGCCGGGTATGATGCTCGACGTCTCCCCGATCACGATGTCGAGCGAGATGGAGCGCCTCGTCGGCTACGGCAAGGCGATCTTCGAAGGTCTTCCCGCAAAAGCTGGCGACGTGATCATCATCCACTCCGTCTCGGGCAGAAATCCCGTCACGGTCGAAATGGCGGCGGCGGCGCGTGAAAAAGGACTGACCGTGATCGTTCTGACGAATATGAACACGGCGAAATCCGTCACCTCGCGGCATCCAAGCGGCAAAAAGCTGCACGATTTCGCCGATATTCTGATCGACAACCACGGAGACAAGGGCGACGCGTCGGTCGAACTGCCCGGATTTTCGCAGAAGATCGCGTCCTCGTCGACGGTGGTCGGCGCAGCGATCCTCAACGCCGTGACGGCGCGCGCCTCCGAGATCCTGCTTCTGAAGGGCGAAACGCCGCCCGTATTCATGAGCGGAAACATCGACGGCGGAGACCTGCACAACAAAAAAGTCATTTCCGAACACAAAGACAATATTTTTTATATGTAAGGAGCATTCAAATGGCACTTGTAGACAGATATCAGGACGCGGTCAATGCCCTGCTTGAAAAAGTGAAGACCACGCAGAAGGAAAACATCGAGCGCGCGGGAGAACTCATCGCCAAAACCGCGGAGAGCGGTCACGGGATCTATTTCGCGGAGATCGTGCATCACATGCAAAACGATCTGATCTATCGCGGCGGCGGCCCAATCTTCTATAAATCGTACGT
>JAZLHQ010000039.1:0-2378 GCA_045616925.1 Eubacteriales bacterium
GGCAGGAGGCGGCGCTCTGCAAGACGCAGAGCGGCTTCGGGAAGCTCGTCGCCGCCTGATCGAGATAAACGATTTCCTTATTCATATTCGGTCACGATCACCTTTCCGTACGGGATCGCGGACGTATCGAGTATCAGCGTCGCGCGGCCCGCCGTTTCTTTATTGTCGAATACAAGTCCGAACGCGCAGCCGTTCTGCGCGTATTTCTGCGGCATTCGCGTGATCTGCGGTGAAAATCCTTCCTTTGCAAGCACTTTTCCCGCCTTCTGCGCGTACGTCAGCGAGGTCATACTGATATAACATCTTTTCATTTTCTTTTCCTTTCCGTGAGATTTCCGTTCACCGCAGTATATGCCCGAAGATCCGATCCGTCACGGCTTTTCATTTTCGGCAAAATGTGAAAAATCTCTTGAAAAGGGGCAAAATATATTGTATAATGAGTTATCTCTATACAGGAGGAAAAATATGCCTATTTCTTTCAACGCAAAAACGAGAATTTTCAAATTAGACGCGAAGGGCGTTTCCTACGCTTTCCGCATCACCGGCTCCGGACGTCTCGTCCACCTTTATTACGGTGCCTACGTCAACGACGATTCCCTTTCCTACCTCGAAAACAAAATGAGCGCATCCTTCGCGCCCTTCGACGAGGGCGAAGCGGATCGCGTCTATCCCGACCTCGCGATGCTCGAATATCCCGGATTCGACTGCGGAGACTATCGCGCAAGCGCTCTGCAGGTCCTGAACGCCGACGGAAACGACAGCGTCGATCTGCGCTACGATTCCTTCAGGATCGTGAAAGGAAAATACGCGATCTCCGGTCAGCCCGCGGTCTACGCGGATGAAAACGAGGCGGAAACGCTCGAGCTCGTCTGCAAGGACGCCCACACGGGTCTTTCCGTCACGCTTTATTACGCGGTCTACAGCGATTTATCCGTCGTCACGCGCGCCGTGCGTCTCACAAACGGCGGTGAAAACGATCTCCGGATCGAACGCGCGTTTTCCGCGTCCGTCGATTTAAGCCGCTCGGATCTCGACCTCATCAGCCTTTACGGCTATCATCAAAACGAGCGCAGGCTTGAAAGAAAGCCGCTCGGTCACGGCAATCAGGGCGTTTCGTCCCGCCGCGGCGCATCGAGCCACTTTGAAAACCCGTTCATCGCGCTCTGCGATCACGGCGCAAACGAGGATTACGGCGAAGTTTACGGCTTCTCGTTCGTCTATTCCGGCAATCACGAGGAGCGTGCGGACGTGGACGCCTTCGGCAACACGCGCGTTCTCGTCGGCATCTGCCCCGACACGTTTTCGTGGCTTTTAAAACCCGGTGAAACCTTTGACACGCCCGAGTGCGTGATGGTCTATTCGGACGCCGGCATCGGCGAAATGAGCCGCACGTTCCACAAGCTTTACCGCTATCACCTTTGCCGCGGACCGTGGAAATTAAAGGACCGCCCCGTTCTGATCAACAACTGGGAAGCGACCTATTTCAGCTTCAACGGCGATAAGCTCCTTTCGATCGCCGAAGACGCTTCGAAGCTCGGCATCGAAATGCTCGTTCTCGACGACGGCTGGTTCGGCCACCGCGACAACGATAAAAATTCTCTCGGCGACTGGTACGTCTACGAGGAAAAGCTCGGCGGTCCGCTGAAGCCTCTCGTTGACAAGATCAACGCGCTCGGCATGAAGTTCGGCATCTGGTTCGAGCCCGAAATGATCTCGCCCGACAGCGATCTTTTCAGAGCGCATCCCGACTGGTGTCTGCACGTTCCCGGAAGAGTCAACCTGCAGAGCCGTCATCAGCTCGTTCTCGATATGTCGAGAAAGGACGTGCGCGACTACCTTTTCGACAGAATGTCCGCGATCCTGAGATCCGCAAACATTTCCTACGTCAAGTGGGACTTCAACCGCAATCTTTCCGAGGTCGGAAGCGCTCTTCTGCCTCCCGAGCGTCAGAAGGAAGTCTCCCACCGCTTCGTGCTCGGTCTTTACGAGCTTCTTGAGCGTCTTCTGAAAGAATTTCCCGACCTCCTTCTCGAGGGCTGCTCCGGCGGCGGCGGACGCTTCGATCCCGCGATGCTCTACTATTCTCCGCAGTTCTGGTGCAGCGACGATACGGACGCCTTCGAGCGCGTCTTTATCCAGTACGGCACGTCGATCGTCTACCCGGCGTCCACGATCAGCGCGCACGTTTCCGCTTCTCCGAGCCATCAGACGGGACGCGTGACGTCTTTCAAAACGCGCGGTCACGTCGCTATGGCGGGCGCGTTCGGCTACGAGCTTGACATCAACAAGTGCACCGACGAAGAGAAAGAAACGATCAAGGAGCAGATCGTTGATTATCACAAATTCGCGCACATCGTTCACAACGGTGATCTCTACCG
>JAZLHQ010000040.1:0-8727 GCA_045616925.1 Eubacteriales bacterium
GTCCATTATGAAGGACCGCGGCGCAAAGGCAGCCGAGGAAAACCTCGAGGATCTGCGCAACGTCATGCAGGGCGCGGATATGGTGTTCATCACCGCAGGTATGGGCGGCGGTACCGGCTCCGGCGCGGCTCCCGTAATCGCAAAACTTGCACACGAAATGGACATTCTGACGGTTGCGGTCGTCACGAAGCCCTTTGAATTCGAACAGAAGCGCAGAATGACCCAGGCGATCGCCGCGATCGAGCAGCTCTCCGAGAACGTCGACTCCCTGCTCGTTATCCCGAACGAGAGACTGAAGCAGCTCAACAACTGCAAGATCACGTTCCTGAACGCGTTCGCAGAAGCGGACAACGTTCTGAAGCACGGCGTTCAGAGCATCGCCAACCTGATCACCGACTTCGGTGTCATCAACCTTGACTTCGCAGACGTTACCTCCGTCATGAAGGACGCGGGATACGCTCACATGGGCGTCGGCGTCGCAAACGGCAAGGACAAGGCAGAGGAAGCCGCAAAGCTCGCGATCTCCAGCCCGCTGCTTGAGACCTCCATCGAGGGCGCTCACGGCATCCTGATCAACATCACGGCATCCCCCGACATCGGACTCGACGAAGTCGACACCGCAGTACACATGATCAGCGACGAAGCAGACAGCGACGCAAGAGTGATCTTCGGCGCGGTCATCGACGAGAATATGCAGGACGAGATGCGCGTTACCGTCATCGCTACCGGCTTCAAGAAGGACGGCAAAGAGATGAAGAACGTACCTCAGAAGGCAGCAGAGACCGAAGAGGAGCCCGAGGAGCAGGAAGTCTCCGCAGAGGACATCTTCGAGATCTTCAAGAAGAGAAAGTAATTCATAAAAAGCGCATTCGTGCAGACGAATGCGCTTTTTTTCGTAAATGCTCTTGACAAAGCATAAAAATACGGATATAATAAGAAAAAATGGAATAGGAGACATATACTATGGATTTCTTTAAGAAAATCGGCGAAAAAATCAAGTCCGATACGAAGCTGCAGAATACCCTCAGAATCTGCGCGATCGCACTCGTCGCGCTCATCGTTCTGATCGTCATCTGCTCCGTCGCATTCAAGAAGGCTCCCTACACGCTGACCAAAGACGAATACAAAGTCGTCAACGATGAAGAGAGCTTCCATCTCCTGCGCAACGGCAAGGTCGTCAAGGCAAAGCTTGACGGCGAAAGCGCAACGATCAGATCAAGGTCGCTCGACGGCTCCGCGATCATCCTCGAGACCACCGATGAGGACGGCTTCTGCGCTCTGTACGCCATCGTAAAGGGCAAGGCACACGAGATCAAGGTTGACGATTCTCCGAGAAGCCTCAAGCTCGCAGCCGAAGGCAAGAATTTCGCGTTCACGGACAAAGACGGCGACCTCTACACCGGTACCGTTTCGAACGGCAAGGTCACGAAGGTCAAGGCGAAGGACGAAGTCAGTTCCTTCATCCTTTCTCCCAACGGCAAAGTGATCTGCTACGAAGTAACGGACGACGATGAAATTGTTCTCTATATGCACAAGGGCAGCAAGGAAACCAAGATCGGCAAGAATCTCGGAGCTATCCTCGTTGACGACAACGGCAAGTATATTTACTGCGCGGACGAAGACGGCAATCTCCTGTCTTATAACGCAAGAGCCAAGAAAACCAAGGTCTCGAAGGAACTTTCTACCAGCTACGTCATGACGAACCTCGAACATACCGAGGTGATCTACGAGGCGGACGGCAAGTCGTACGTCAGCGTCAAGGGCAAGGAAGGCAAGAAGCTTCCGAGCGGATTCGCGGGCGTCGCATATCCGGATGCCGGCGCAGTCAAGGCTGACGGCAACGCTATCACTTATCCCGTAAAAACGTTCAAGGGCCAGTACGTCGCGAAGAGCGATAAGATCGGTATTCTGAAGAACAACTGGGAATTCAAGGAAATCGCAGACGACGTTGTCAACGCTGCAATCTCCGAGAACGGTAAGATCATCTACTTCCTCAACAAAGACGGCGAACTCCACCTCATCAAGGGCAAGAAGGCAACCAAGAAGGCGATCGCCGAGGATATCGTCGGTCTCGAAATGCTGAGAAACGGCAAGGGCTGCTACGTTCTCAACGAGGACGAGGAGCTGCACTACGTCAGCGGCAAGAGCTATAAGAAGAAGACCATCGTCGAAGACGTTGACGATTGGACCTCCGTCACGAAAGACGGTATTATCTTCGTGACCTCCGATGACGAGATCTATCCCGTCAAGGGCGCTTCGAAGAAGAAGTCGCTCGGCGAAACCGAGGAAATTGACGTCACCTCTTACGTGACCTACAGCCAGCTCAAAGAGACTGACGGCGATACTTACGATCTCAGCACCTGCCAGAAGGGCTACAAGTTCAAGAAGGTCCTCAAGGAAGTCAAGTCGCAGAACTCGTATTTCGACTGGTAATTCCCGAACAAAAGAATCAAACAGGCGGATCCATTCGGATCCGCCTGTTCTGAAATAAGAACGAAATCGGCAGAATGAATGCCGAAACTCCCGAAAGGAGACGCTATGGAATTTTTTACCTGTGAAGACGGAGCGCTCGTGTGCAGAACGAGAAGCGAGACCGTGCGAATCAAACCGTGGGGAAAGGACAGCTTTCGCGTGCAGTCCGTGATCTTCGGCGACGTCGGCGACGAAAGCGTCGCGCTCCTGCCGCCCGAAAAGACGGAAGCCGTCTTTGAAATCGAAGACGACAAGGCAAAGATCACGAACGGCGCCATAACTGCGGTCTGCAGCTGCGGCAACCACACACGGTTTCTGCATATCACCTTTCTGGACGCCAATGGAAACGTATTGCTGAGCGAATTGCCGGTAAGCGGCGCGCTCATCAAAAGAGCGCGTGAGTTCAAACCCCTGCAGGGCGGGAATTTTCACCTGAAAATGACGTTCGAGTCCGATCCGAAGGAAAAAATCTACGGAATGGGGCAGTATCAGCAGGAGATCTTCGACCTCAAGGGCTGCAATCTTGAACTTGCGCACCGCAATACGCAGGTGTCCGTGCCGTTTTACTTATCAAGCAAGGGCTACGGATTTTTATGGCATAACGCCGCCGTCGGCGAAGTGCATTTCGGACTCAATACGACCGAGTGGGTCGCCGAATCCACCGATCGGCTCGATTACTGGATCACCGCGGGCAAAACGCCCGCTGCGATCGAGGCAAATTACAGCCGGGCGGTCGGACGCGCGCCGATGATGCCGGAATACGGCCTCGGCTACTGGCAGTGCAAGCTGCGCTATTATAACGAAGAACAGGTGCTTGAGGTCGCACGCGAATACAAGCGCAAAAAGATCCCGCTTGACGTCATCGTCATCGACTATTACCACTGGCCGCGCTGCGGAGACTGGCGCTTCGACCGCGAATATTTCCCGAACGCAGAGAAGATGGTCAGAGAACTCAAGGAAATGGGCATCGAATGTATGGTGTCCGTCTGGCCGCAGGTCGATCAGCGCAGCGAGAACTACGAAGAACTGCGCCACAAGGGTCTGCTCGTCAAAACCAATACGGGTATGGAAGTGCAGATGGTCTTCCACGGGAACAATCTGTTCATAGACCCGACGAATCTCCGTACCCGCCGGTACGTCTGGGATAAGATCAGTCAGAATTACTACGATATGGGCATCCGCACCTTCTGGCTCGACTGCGCGGAGCCGGAATTCGGCACTTATGATTACGACAATTACCGCTACTACGCGGGAACGGTCCTCGAAACGGGCAATATCTATCCCCGCGAGTACGCGCGCCTCTTCTACGAGGGGCTCCGGAGCGAGGGCGAAGAATTGCCGGTCAGCCTCATTCGCTGCGCGTGGGTCGGAAGCCAGCGCTACGGCGCGCTCGTCTGGTCGGGCGATATCAAATCGTCTTACGAGGATTTCCGCAGACAGATCTGCGCGGGTCTGCACATGGGAATCGCGGGTATCCCTTGGTGGACGACCGATATCGGCGGCTTCAACGACGGCAACGTCAACGATCCCGATTTTCAGGAACTTTTGATCCGCTGGTTCCAGTTTGGAGCCTTCAGCCCCGTCATGCGTATGCACGGCAGCCGACTGCCGCATACGCCCGTCGTCAACAAGGCGGGAGAAGTGCGCGAGCGGACCGGCGCGCCCAACGAAGTGTGGAGCTTCGGCGAAGAAAACGAAGCCATTATGGTGAAATTTATCGGAATCCGCGAGCTTCTGCGCGATTATACGCGCCGCACGATGACAGAGGCGCACACGACCGGCGCACCCGTGATGCGCCCGCTCTTCTACGAATTCCCGGACGACGGGACGGCGTGGGATATCAAGGACAGTTATCTGTTCGGAAGCGATATCCTCGTCTCGCCGATTGTCGAAAAGCACGCGTTTTCGAGGAAGGTCTACCTGCCGGCGGGCGCCGACTGGACGGACGCCCGCACCGGAAAGACGTTCGCGGGCGGTCAATGGGTCGAATGTGAAGCACCCATTGATACGCTTCCCGTATTCGTCAGAGACGGAAAAGTCCCCGAAATCATCGGAAAAATCTGATAAGCACGAAAAAACGGCGGATCCAAACGGATCCGCCCGCTTTTTTATCAAAATACTTGACATCAAGCGCTTTTTTTGCTATAATGCGTTTATCACAGTTATTTTGGGAGAGTGTATGATCAATATAGCGATCCTGGGCTTCGGAACGGTCGGCGGCGGCGTCGCAGAAGTGATCGAATCGGGCAGAAATCTGATCTGCAGAGAAGTCCACGAGGATATTTACGTCAAATATATACTTGATCTCCGTGATTTTCCGGACAGTCCGTACGCGGATCGCGTCGTGCACGATTTCGACGTGATCGTCAAAGATCCCGAAGTCAAGATCGTCGTGGAGGCGATGGGCGGGCTCAATATGCCCTTTGAGTACACGATGGCGTGCCTGCAGGCAGGCAAACACGTCGTGACGTCCAACAAGGTCGTCGTTGCCGCGTACGGCAAACTGCTGATCGACGTCGCACGCAAGAACAACGTCCGCTATCTCTACGAAGCGAGCGTCGCGGGCGGGATCCCCGTCATCCGCACGATCTCGACGGCGATCTGCGCCAACGAGATCCTGGAGGTCAACGGAATTCTGAACGGCACGACCAACTATATTCTCACGAGTATGAAAAACGATGGACGCAGCTTTGCCGAGTCCCTCAAGGACGCGCAGCGCCTCGGCTACGCCGAGCGCGACCCGAGCGCGGACGTAGAGGGCGAGGACGCCTGCAGAAAGATCTGTATTTTGGCGGCTTTGTCCTTCGGCGTCCTGATCCCGACGCATCTCGTCGGCACGAAAGGCATTTCGGCGCTCCGGAAAGAAGATATGGAGATAGCGGCGCGCGCGGGATATACGATCAAGCTCGTCGCGAATACGGCGAGAATGCCTGACGGCAAGATCGACATCTGGGTCGCTCCGTGCTTCGTCAGCCGCGAAAATCCGCTTGCCCCCGTTGAAGGCGTCTTCAACGCTGTGCGTATCGACGCGAGATCGCTCGGCGTCATTATGCTTTACGGCGCGGGAGCGGGCAGATACCCGACCTCCAGCGCGATCCTTTCGGACGTCGTCGATATCGCGAAGCATCTGAAAACGCGTCAGCCGGCGCAGGAGCCGTGGGAACTCGCGGACGATTCGATGGTCGCGGACAGCCTTGACATTCCGGCGGACTACTTTGCACTCGTCGAGACCACCGAGGAGCTTCTGCGTTCGCAGTTCGGCGAATGCGAGATCCTTTACGAAGAAAACGGCAGGATCGGTTTCGTCAGCCGCAATATCTCGAGATATTCCTTCGAGGCGCGTCTGCGGAAGATCAAAGCAAAACCGGGCGTCATCTACCGCGTCGTTTGAAATAAAGATCGGTCTCCGACCGGATCTCCTTTTTGTGAAGGATCAGAAAAGAAAGATTGATGAGCGTCATGATCCCGATCGAGAGATCCGCAAGCTTCCAGACGATCGAGCTTTCAAGGATCGCGCCGCATATCGCAAGCAGGGCGTACGTGAAAACGTACGCCCGCTTGCTTTTTTTGCCGTCGGAAAGCAGGGAAAGCGACGAAATGCCGTAATGCGCCCAGCCGATGAGGGTCGATATCGCAAAAAGAAAGATCGAGACGCCGATAAGGATTCCCGTTTTCGACCCGAAAACGGGCTCGAAACAGGCAAGAACGTATTCCATTTCGCTCTTTCCGTATCCGTCGGGACGGACGCAGAGCAGGGAAAACGCCGTCAGAGAGCAGAGAACGAGCGTGTCGGCGAACACCTCGAATACGCCGTAAAATCCCTGCTCGCAGGGATTTTCGAGCATCGTGCAGGCGTGCGCGGCGGGCGCGGTACCCGCGCCCGCTTCGTTCGTGACGAGACCGCGCGTGATCCCCGTATGCAGGGCGCGGTTCGTAAAGAAACCGAGGCATCCGCCGGCGGCAGCGCCGCCCGAAAACGCGTCCGAAAGGATCAGACGCAGCGCCTGACCGAAGTTTTGACGGAAGGAAATAATGACCGCAAGGCACATCGCCGTATAGATCGCGCTCGCGAGCGGGACGAGAAATCCCGTCGCGTCCGAAATCTTTTTTGTTCCGCCGAAGAGCAGGAGAAGGAGCAAGACTGCCGCGAAGATCCCCGAAAGGATCGGCGGAACGCCGAACGCGCCCGAAAGCGTTTCGGAGAGCGTTTTCATCTGCAGAAGATTGCCGATCGTGAACGACGCCGTCACGGTGAGAAGGGTAAAGACCGAGGCGAAAAACGGCGTCATATAGAATCCCGCACCGCCGACGTAACCGCCGTCAACGCGCCTGCGGTATTTGACGGCGAGCACGATCTCCGCGTATTTTAAGGACGTCGCGACGATCCCGCCGATCCACATCCAGAAGATCGCTCCGGGACCGCCCGTCAGGATCGCCGAGGAAACGCCGACGATATTGCCGACGCCGAGCGTCCCCGCGAGCGCGAGCGACAAGGCGCGAAAGGGCGTGATCCCGTCGCCGCGCTTCTTTTTCATGAACGAGGCTGATATTTTCGGAAAACGCAAGGGCGAAAAAAGTCTCAGGGAAAGCGTAAAATACGCGCCCGTCAAAAGCAAAAAGAATGAGACCGCGAACGAAAAAAATATCATCTGCCGGCTTCCTTTGAAAGAGTTGAAACTAATTTCACTATATTTTCCCGACCGGCCGATTATTCTGGCAATTCATGTTATGAAAGTGTTAAAAAATCATTAAATTTACGCCAAACCCCTTGCAATTTTCCAATAAATGACTACAATAGGTCTTGTAAATTAGCAGTCAACTCGCAAGAGTGCTAAAATCTGCAAATACAATTCGGAGGAAACGTTATGACAATCAAACCGCTTTTCGACCGTGTCGTACTCAAAATGGTCGAAGCAGAAGAAACGACCAAGGGCGGAATCATTCTGACCTCGTCCGCACAGGAGAAGCCGCAGATCGCGGAAGTCGTTGCCGTCGGACCGGGCACCGTGCGTGACGGCAGTGCAGTCGATATGTGCGTCAAGGCAGGCGACCGCGTGTTTATCAACAACTACGCCGGCAATAAAGTCAAGGTCGACAATCAGGAATACGTTATCGTGAATATGGGCGATATTCTCGCCATTGTCGGATAAGGAGGCAAAACTATGGCAAAAGAAATCAAATACGGCATTGAAGCAAGACGCTCGCTGCAGAACGGCGTCGACAAGCTCGCCGATACCGTTAAAATCACGCTCGGACCGAAGGGCAGAAACGTCGTTCTCGACAAGAAATACGGCGCTCCGCTGATCACCAACGACGGTGTTACGATCGCAAAAGAGATCGAACTCGACGATCCGATGGAAAATATGGGCGCGCAGCTCGTCAAGGAAGTCGCCGTCAAGACCAACGACGCGGCAGGCGACGGCACGACCACCGCAACGCTTTTGGCACAGGCGTTCATCGCCGAGGGCATGAAGAACGTCCCCGCCGGCGCAAACCCGATGGTCCTGCGCAAGGGCATCCAGAAGGCAGACGATAAGGCGGTCGCCGCTCTTGTCGCGAACTCCAAGAAGGTCAACGGCAAGGAAGACATCGCAAGAGTCGGTACCGTTTCCTCCGGCAGCGAAGAGATCGGTACGCTGATCGCGGACGCTATGGAGAAGGTCACCGCAGACGGCGTCATCACCGTCGAGGAATCCAAGACGGCGGAGACTTACTGCGAAGTAGTCGAAGGTATGCAGTTCGACCGCGGCTATCTCTCGCCCTATATGGCGACCGATATGGACAAAATGGAAGCCGTTATCGACGACGCTTACCTGCTCATCACCGATAAGAAGATCTCGAACATTCAGGAGATCCTGCCCCTGCTCGAAAAGGTCGTGCAGTCCGGCAAGAAGCTCGTCATCGTCGCCGAAGACGTCGAGGGCGAGGCACTGACCACGCTGATCCTCAACAAACTGCGCGGCACGTTCGTATGTGTCGCGGTCAAGGCCCCTGGATTCGGCGACCGCCGCAAGGAAATGCTGCGCGACATCGCGACCCTGACGGGCGGCGAAGTCATCACGAGCGATCTGGGACTCGAACTCAAGGACGCTGACGTCTTCCAGCTCGGCAGAGCAAGACAGGTCAAGATCAACAAGGACAACACGATCATCGTCGGCGGCGCAGGCTCGCCCGAAGCGATCAAGGCACGCGTCGGACAGATCCGCGCGGCGATTGAAACGACCACGTCCGATTTTGATAAGGAAAAACTGCAGG
>JAZLHQ010000041.1:0-18207 GCA_045616925.1 Eubacteriales bacterium
AACAGCAAGGATAAATCCGATAAGCTTTTTCATATTGCCTCCTTTAGATAATATAGTACCCACTGTCATTTTACCATTGATTTGGCAGATTGTCAAGCAATTCCAACAAAAAAATCCCGCAAAAGCGGGATTTTTTTTGCATATTCGTTTATCTGGATCTGATCCATTTGACCAGCGGTTCGGGATTGTTCGTCTGGATGATGCCGATGCCGAGATCCATCAGAGCGATCCAGTTCGCTTTGTTGTCCGCCTCGTAGCCGGTCGAGCTGAGGGTGTTGATGTAAACGCGGACTTTGCCGTCGTTTGCCTTCCAGAAGGATTCGTGATCGACGAAAGAACCGCCGATCTGCAGAAGATCCTTGTATTGGCTGTGCGTTTTTTCGTAAGCCGCAAGGTAATTCATCGCGGACGATTCGTCACCGATGATCGTCAGATGCAGCGTTTCGATGCCGCATTCGGCAAGGACCTTGTTGTAGTACGCCTGATTGTTGCCGGCGTTGCCGCCCTGCCACATCACGTTCTCGACGCAGCGCATCTCGTACGCGATCTTGTAAATTTCTTCGCGCAGATCGATCGCCTGGTCGACGAGGATGATGCCGCCGAGCTCCTTCGCGATCGAGAACGCCTCGCGCAGCGTGCAGATCTTGTTGTCGGTGAGGTTCGCGCCGTCGCCGCCCTGTCTCTCTTTGAGATTGAGCTGCATCAGCTGCTCGTAAGTCCAGTCGCCGACGTCTGTCGTGTTCGGATATCCGCTTCTCTTGTAGAAGGAGGTCGCGTTCGTCATGCGGTTGAGCGTGTTGTCGTGGGAAAGATAGATCACGCCGTCAAGGCTCTTCTTTGCGTCGACTTCGACGAAGTCAACGCCCATTTCGATCGCCGAGCGGATGCCTGCGGCGGAGTTTTCGGGGTGATTCACGTTGTCCCCGCGGTGCGCGGTGACCATCACTCTGCCCTTGGGATTGCGAGCCGTCGCGTAGATCTCCGCGAGCTTGTTGGCAGCGGTTCCGGGGGTCGAAACGTCGAGCTCGTAGGAATAGTAGTAGTCGGTATCGGCAGGGACGTACGCCTTCTTGTCGTCCGTGACCTTCAGAATGTTGTCCGCAAAGTAGTCGACGGCAATCGCGGTCGCGTAGTCGCATCCGCCGATGATGGCGATCTTATCGCCGACGGCGCGGATGATGAAGTCTCTCGGATGCTTGAGTTCGCTTTCGATCTCTTTCGTGAGATCGCGTTTGATCTTTTTGCCGACGAGGATCTCCTGTTCTTTCTCACCGGAGTCGTCCGTCGCGATCATAATGTTCTGCGAATACTGGGCGAGGATCTTGCGCAGCGCGACCGAGGTCTCCGTATCGCGGTTGGAACTGAGATCCGCGCGCACGACGGTGTAGCCGGACTGACCATTTTCGGCGATCACAAGCTCCGTTTTGTCGGTTTTATCATTCTTTTTGGAAGACTTGTCACAGGCGACAAGTGAAAAAATCGTGCAAAGGCACAAAAAAAGTACGAATATTCTTTTCATAATATACCTCCATGCGCGTATTTTATCATAAAAACGCCGTTTTGTCAATCGTTTTCGTGCGCTTTTTCAATGTTTTGATCCGTTGACAAATCGCCGCGCTTGGTTTATAATGAACGTAAGAAAAATGTCGGAGGCACTTATGTGCAATATAGCAGCTTACGTCGGGACGCGCCGCGCGGCGCCGATCCTGCTCGATATGATCAAAAAAGAAGAAGGATTTGACGGCGGGTATTATACGGGAATCGCGACGGTTTCCGACGGCAAAATATATTACGCCAAACTGACGGGCGACACGGATCGCCTCGTCGCTCTGACGGACGCGTACGATCTCCCCGGAAATATCGGGATCGTCCACAGCCGATCGAAATCGGGCGGCGGCGACGAGTGGGCGCACCCGTTTCTCGACAAAACGGAGAGCCTTGCCTACGTCGCGAACGGCAGCGCGGGATTTTTTAAGGACGATCCCGCGCGCGGCCGTCTTGCAAAAGAACTGTTTGCCGGCGGCTATACGATGCGCTCCGCGTGCAAGGGACAGGTCGGGAAGTACCCGACGCTCCCCGGCGGAGAATGCGTCCACGTGTCCGACGTGATGTGCCAGCTCATCAAGAAAAACGTCGACGAAGGCGCCGCCGTCGATCTTTCGATGGAAAAAGCGTTCACCGAAATGCCCTCTGAGATCGTCGGGCTCTGTCTCTCGCTCTCCGACCCCGACGGGATCTTTTTCGCCCGCGTAAACTGCCCGATGTTTTTGGGACTCGCTCCCGACGGCGCCTGCCTTTCTTCAACGCCCTCCGCGTTTCCTAAAGGACTTTTGAGCGTCGTTTCTCTTCCGATTCTCTCGCGCGGACGCGTCGGAAGGGAAGGATATACCGCCGTCCCATTCGGAAAAGCGCCGCTTCGCGTCGCAAACGTCACCGAGCGCGTTTTTGAAAATGCCCGCGCGTACGCTGAAAAGATGCTTTCGGGCGAGGCGTACAGCTTTCCCGAGATCCGGAAGGCGCTCAGACCCTTCTTCGACCCCGCCGATACCGGTGATTACGCCGCCCTTGCGTACGCCGTGCTCGACTCTTTTATGAAGGAAGACAGACTTGTGATCGAAACGCGCCGCACCGAAGGCGCGTGTGACGGGCTCGACGCTCCGAAATGCTATTTCTCTTTGAAAGGATAGAAAAAATGAAATTCGGTATTTGTGCAGACTGGAAAAAGCCGGGACGCCTCGAAGCCGTCAAGGCGGCGGGCGCGGATTTCGTCGAACTCAATTTTTCGACCTTCAAGGACGCGGACGCCGGAGAGATCGCCGCGCTGAAGGCGCGTCTTGACGCGCTCGATCTGCCCGTCGGATCCTATAACGGGATGCTCCCGGGGACCTGCCGCATCACGGGAAAGGACCGCGATCACGGGGCGGCAGCGGAGTTCGTCAGGTCCGTGATCGAAAAAGTGCAGATTCTCGGCGGACGGCACGTCGTTCTCGGCTCCTCCGCCGCGCGCAGGATGGAAGAGGGAAGCGATCCCGAAACGGCGATCAACGAATTCACGTCGTTTCTGAAGGATTATCTCGCGCCGATTCTGCAAAAATACGGCTGGGTCTGCTCGATCGAGCCGCTGTCGGAATGCAATTTCCTGCGCACGACCGCCGACGGACTCGCAATCGTGAAAGCAATCGACCGCCTGGAGATCCGACTGCTCGCGGACTATTATCACTTGATGGAGACGAACGAGCCCGCACACGCGATCCTGAAAACGCAGGGATATTTAAGGCACGTGCATATCGCGTCGAAAGACGGACGGCTAGCGCCGAAAAACACGGATCCCGACGATTATCAAGGATTTCTGAAGGATCTTGACGCGATCGGCTATACGGGCGGCGTGTCGGTCGAAGGCCGCTTCCCGGACCCCTACGCCGATTCGTGCAGGGAAGCGATCTGCACGCTGCGCGCGCTGCCGAACTGACACTACCCAATCGTAAAAATGAATGCAGCTGCCACCCCCGCAGGCTTTCCCTGCGGGGTTTGTATTTGGAAGGAAAACGTGCAATAGAGTTAAAAAATATATCGAAAATATCATTTTTTTGCATAAAATGCTTGAAATATTATTTGTGGTGTGCTACAATAATTTATAATTATACATGCTTATGAGGCGTAATCACTGGCAGTATGCTTTTGTTCTCATTAAAAGTTGCTAAATAGGTTGAACGGAGAAAAAATGAAATCAAAATTCAGTTTTGCAGGAAAGAAAAAGTCTATATGTTTTTTGCTTCTTTCGATTATTTTAACGATTGCGCTGTCATCGTGTATGACACCTGGACCGGATAGCTCCGAAGCGCAGAACGTGATATCAAAAGGAATTAAGTACGTTTTCGGCTCGTATGAGCAGGACGGGGTATTGGAAAACGGTACGGAAAATATCGTATGGCGTCTTGTAGAAAGAACGGACGAAAAGATGCTGCTCATTTCCGATTGCGTCCTTGATACCGTTATCCCTCACAACGAGTACGAAAACGTCAATTTCAAGGATACTGAAATTGCCAAATGGCTCGAGAGTTTTTATCAGACGGCGTTCTCGGATTTGGAAAAAGAATGTATCATTGAACAAGAGGGAGACAAAGTCCACGTTCCGGACGCAGGCTTTTTCATAGATAAGCACAAAATTGATTTGCTGTGTGTCCCGACTACGTATGCCAAACTTCGCGGCGTGCGAACCTCTTCTTTGGGCGGAAAAGTCAGATGCTGGTGGTTTGCGAATTGTGAGGAAAGCGGAAGCATGATTTCCTGCGCCACCGATACAAACGAGATTTCCGCTGTTCCTGTGAATACGAAAGGTATCGGAATTCGTCCGATGATCTGGGTGGATGCCGTCAAGTTCAACGACTGTTTCACACTTACCGTTGACGGATTTGATTCGGCAAAAATGTATTTCGTAGGCGATAGTCCGAGGCAGAATCAACTTGTTGTCTCTCAGGTGATGAACAACAATGATACGGTGATCATTGAAGAGGGCTATACCATTTATCCCGAGACGTTCACTGAAGAGGGAAGACAGTACGTAACGATCGAGTATCTAGGGCAAAAGGCGGTCAAGGAAGTGATGGTATATCCCTCGATAAAAAGCGTAGAAATTCTGACCCCTGCCCAAAAGATCTTTTATTGTATCGGAGAAAAGATCGTTACGTCGGGACTGTCTATGAAAGCTGTTTTGGATAACGGCAAGGAGGTTGTCTTTTCTACGGGCTTCGACGTTGAACCTGCCGACGCGACAGCGACGAGAGGAACCAAGACGATATCGGTTGGCATAAACGGGAAAAAAGCGGAATACGAAATTGAAGTCCTTCCTGAAGTTGTGTCTTTACAAGTAAACGCCAAATATGACGAATACGAATATGGGGCGGAGTTCAATCCGGCTGATTTTGAGGTAAAAGCCGTTTTCGCCGACGGGAGTGAATCGAATTCAACCCGTTTTCTCGAACTTGCAAACGATAGCGATAAGCAATATATATCGTCGAGAATACAATTTCGATATTTGAACGCTTCCCAAATTGTAAACGTCACGTTACATAAAAAAGTGACCGATATTCACTTGACGAATCCGGAACAGGAAATGTACTTCGGACATAATATTCCGTATGACGCAACGCTTGATATCGTATATTCGTCAGGGTATGTTGAGCAGGAAAGTTTCGCACTCCTAATGAATAGTAAGATTTTGAAAAGAAACGTAAAAGGGTCATATTCGTACTTCATACTTAGCAGTAATCGTAACGAACTCGATAAGTATTCATACGACATAGATCTGAACATCCCGGAACTAAGCAAAATCACTGTTACGGCAAAGGATATGGAAGTGGGTCAGATATTCAGTCTGTCAAGAGGCAAATGCCGAATAACGCTGACCTACGAGAACGGTTATACGGAAACGTTTAAGGCCGGCAGTTCTTTATCAAGTCTCTTTTCTTACGATGTTGTATCGAAGGAATCTCCGAAAATAAGTGTAAAAGATAAGCCGCTTCCCAAAGGGACCTATACGCTCAAAGTAAGCGTCGACGATCATGAGGCTACAACGGAGTTTGAAGTTGATGGAAACAGATACGTGCGTGTGCTCGGGCATTACAGCTGGAGTCAGGCAGAGAAATTTTGCGAGGAAGTTGGCGGCCATCTCGCAACGATTTCGTCGATAGAAGAACAGAAAAAAGTATATGAGGTGTCCGCCGGTGTGAACTGCTGGCTGGGTGGGTACTACTCGGGCGGAAAATGGAAATGGGTCACCGGAGAGCCTTGGACGTTTACGTACTGGGGCGAGGGAGAGCCGAACGGAGGATACGACGAACCGTGTCTTGCAATATGGCCCGAAAAATGGAACGACTTGTGTGACAACTCGTATGAACAAGACGGTTTCATAATAGAATTCGATGATTGAGAATGGAGAGAGACGTATGAAAAACAAAAAAAATAAAGCAAAACAGATACATCCCGTAGGGATCGTGCTTCGCGTGTTGTTATACATTTTGATTTCTTTGGCGGTTGTTGCCGTCGTGACGGGCGCGTTTTACTTTCTGATGAGGCAGGATAACGACGCCGTGAAAAAGCTGGTTGATTCCGGTTATCTGATCTGCGTTTTCGTCGCGATAGTCGTTTTTGCCAACGTCATCGTCGTCCTGAGTCTTTTTCTGATCGGAAAAGGAGGTTCCGGTGGCAAAGCGGCGGATGGAAATTCCGTCAGCAGATTCGGAAGTCTTTCGGATATCGACGCCCAAATGGTGTCCTATACCGAACCTGCCCATAACGAGAGCATTACGCTGAGCGAGTTTTGTGAAGGCTTCAGAAATTACGCTGCGAACAAACTCGGTCTCTATTACGATATGATGACCATCAGGGCTTTTGTGTCCTCTCTCCCCGTTTCAAAATTGATGATTATGCAGGGTATCTCCGGTACGGGTAAAACGTCTCTCGCATGGGCGTTCGGAGAATATATCGGCAATCCGTCTTCAATCATTCCCGTGCAGCCCTCTTGGAAAGAAAAAACCGACCTTCTCGGTTACTTCAACGAGTTTACGAACTCTTATAACGAAACGGAATTTCTGAGAAGTATTTACAAAGCGCATAATACGGACGGTGTGAACGTCATCGTTCTCGATGAAATGAACATCGCGCGGGTTGAGTATTATTTCGCTGAATTTCTTTCGCTTCTTGAAATAAAGCAAGCTGACAGCCGCTATATCGACCTGACGTCGAACGGTTGGGCAAGTGACCCTAAGTACATCGAAAACGGACGTATCAGAATTCCCGAGAATATATGGTATATCGGAACAGCTAACAACGACGACTCCACAATGGCGATTTCCGATAAGGTCTACGACCGTGCGATGGTCATTGACCTCGATAAGAGAGCAAATCCGTTTACGGCACCGGATACGGAAACGGTTTCCATTTCGTATTCCTATCTGATGAAACTCGGAAACGAAGCGATGAATACTAACAAACTGTCCGACGAAGTCAAAAAGAAGATCGCGGAACTCGACAGCTTTTTGATTGAGAATCTTGAAGTGTCCTTCGGAAACCGTATTATGAGACAGCTTGAGGAATTTGTGCCGATTTATATGAGTACCGGCGGCACGGAACTCGAGGCAGTCGATATTATCGTATCGAGAAAAGTTCTCAGAAAACTCGAAGCAAAGAATCCTTTGCTCGTCAAGCGCTCGGCACCCGGATTCGTTGCCGTTCTCGATTCCGTTTTCGGAGAGGACGAGTTGAAACTGTGCAGAGAAGTTTTCAATAAATTTTCAATCTGACGGAGCAAAGTATGGATCAGATGGATTTACTTTACAGCTTGAGCAGACATCATAAGGAAGCACTGCAAAGCGATTCCGATTATATGAAAACTGTTTCGGCAATTAAGACACTTCGAAAAAACGGAAGCGTTGACTGCAAATTCAGAGAATGTTCGATCGATAAAAAATGGATTGAAACCATTGAGGAACTTCTTCCTTACGTAGAAAAATCGATCGGAGAGAATCGCCACTTCATCAAGCAATACGGTGAAGTCGTGCGTATTGATCAAGTCAAGAAGGTTTCCGCCAACTCGGTGGAGCATTTGTCAAGACACAGCAACTATCTTACGCAGAAAAAATCCGGCGAAGAGGAGTATATGCCCGAAAAGTTGTACGTTTCCGAAATCACCGACAACTATCAGCTTTACGAAAATCGCTTTATTTATACGCTGCTCGTCTTTCTGAAGGATTTTATCCAGACAAGATACAACGAAATCGTGTCGGAAATCTCTTCATCGTTTTATGAACTGGAATTCGACGGCGATATATCTACGGGTACGGAAACTTATACGCTGAAACTGAATATGACGGAGAAGAATCCCGTCGTCGGTTCGGGTTCCGCAGATTTTTCGGGATCGGATGAGGTTCTGCGTATCAACGCGGCGCTTGAGACCGTTTCGGGACTTCTCGAAACGCCGCTGATGAAAAACGTTGCGCCTCTTTCCACGCTGACCCCGCCTATCACGGCTACGAACATCATCAAAAAGGACCCGAACTTCCAACTTGCTTACCGCCTTTGGGATTTCATTATGAATTACAACGGCAAGGGGTATGAGTTTTCCGAAAAGCACAAAGTCATTTCACCCGTAACTTCGGAAACAGCCGAGAACCTCGCGGTCGTTCTTTCCGTGATGTCCCTGAGTGCGCGGGCAGAGGCACAGTCGCTGTATGCGTCGCTTGCCGAGAAGGCAGACAGGCGCGGTCTTAAAGAAATGACGGGAAATCCCGATATCGACGACTTAAAATCTCGGCTGCTTCTCGAAAAAGAGAAGAATGACGATCTTACGCATACGCTCGGCGTCGTATCTATTCTCAATGAGACGACCGAGGAATGTATGGAAAAGATCCATTCTCTTGAAGAAAAAATTGCGGCTCTTCAGAATGAACTGGATCTCAGAAACGCGGAAAATACTGCTCTGCGCATTCAGAACGGACAGTTCTCGAAGGACGATCACACGGAAGAAGCGGAATTTACGCGTCTTTCCGCAGAGAAGGAAATTCTAGACGAGTATTATGCGAGCAAATATCCGGCAGCTAAGAAAAAATTGAGAAAAAAGTACATCTGGAATAAATTCAAAGAGAAATGAAGGAGTGGCATGATATGAAAAAAACGAAGGCAGCGGCGCTCAAGATAGTGCTCGTGGTTATTGCCTTGATTCTGACGCTTCTTTCTGCCGGATTGACCTGCGCTATTCTTACCGAGAAGATAAACTACAATGCAATGAAGCGCTTTTTTGGTGCCGAATACGTCGGAAATACGTGGATCAGACTCTTTTTTGTACTTTCGTGTTTTCTTGCTGCGGCGCTGATCGTTTACGCTGTCGCGCTGATTTGCTCGTACTATATCGACAGGAACGCCAAGTTCAAAAAAATGGCGGACAAGAAGGAAAGCGTAAGGCGCTTTGCGGGTCTTGACAGCATCGATAAGGCTATGGCAAACTACAAGACGCCGCAGTATGACGACAGCATTTCTCTTGCTGAACTTTGTGAACGCTTCCGGTATTTTTGTGCCAGCAAGTTCGGTCTCTATTACGACGAACTGACTGTCAGAAGCTTTATATCGTCCCTCTTGATTACGAAGCTCATCATTATGCAGGGAATCTCCGGTACCGGTAAAACGTCACTTGCGTGGGCATTCGGTGAATTCACCGGAAAATCATCCACAATCATTCCGGTCCAGCCTTCCTGGAAAGAAAAGACCGATCTTCTCGGATATTTCAACGAGTTTACAGACCATTTCAACGAGACGGAATTTCTGCGCAAATTATACGAAGCGCTTTATACCGATAACGTCAACGTCATTGTGCTCGACGAAATGAATATTGCAAGAGTTGAATATTATTTTGCGGAATTTTTGTCCCTTCTTGAAATGAAGCAGACGGACCGCAGAATTATCAGCTTGGCATCCGGCGGTTGGCTGACCGACCCCGAAAAAATCGTCGACGGCAGAATCACGCTTCCCGAGAATATGTGGTACATCGGTACGGCCAATAACGACGATTCCACGATGGCAATTTCGGATAAAGTATACGATAGAGCCATGGTGCTGGATCTTGACCGCAGAGCGGATCCTTTCGAGGCGCCCGAAACGGAAGGTGTCCGGATTTCCTTCACACACATGAAGGAACTCGGTGAAGAGGCGCAGAAGCAGTATAAAATATCCGACGGCGCGGTCGAGAATATCAACAAGCTCGATAAGTTTTTGTCCGATAATCTCGGGGTTTCCTTTGGAAACAGAACGATGAGGCAGATTGAGAGTTTCGTCCCCGTGTATCTGAGCGCGGGCGGAACGGAGGACGAAGCCATCGATATTATCGTAGCAAGAAAAGTGCTTCGTAAGCTTGAATCCAAGAACCCGATGATTGTCAAGAAGTACGTCAACGATTTCTGCGGACTGATCGACGATATTTACGGGTCTGATAAGCTTCCGCTTTGCAGAAGAGTAATCGAAAAATACAATTTCTGAGGAGGATAATATGAAAAAGAACAAACTGATCGTATTTCTGTTTGGCGTCGTAGCGACGGTGTCCTCCTTGCTGATTGTTGTCAGCGTACTGATTGCCGGCGGAACGGCGGGATTTGACAGCGTTTTTTCCGAGAAAAAGCAGCAGGCTCCCATTCAGGAAATGGAAAAAACCGATTTCTATTTTTCCGGCGATTCGGGAGACCTCGCGGTAAAAGACATCAGCGCATATTATGGCGATAAAGTTACGAACGTTGTTTTGGATCTGACGACGAAATCGGCGGGTGTTACGGTATCCGAAATAAGATATGAGATCACTGACGGAAGCGCCAACTATACAGGAAACGCAACGTTTGGTGAAGGCAGTGATACAATAGAATCCCTGTCCGAGATCGGAAACCATAAGCTGAAGTTAAGCGCATGGCATGATTTGTCTTTGGTGAATCCCACTTCAAGAAAAATCCGCATTTTCATTTTCTATGAGAACAGCATTGTCAATCCGGATCAAAAGCGCTCGTGCGTCGTGGAATCATCGTTCTGAGGGGTAACTGAAATGACTGAATATGAGCGTTATTTGCAAAAAGTCAAGAAGATATCCGAAAAAGTGCATACTATCAAACAGATCGTTATTGCTGTATCGATCTGTTTGGCGGTATTGCTCGCCGGTGCGGTCGTATGTACGCTGAGAGTCGGATCTTTTGTTCATCAGCTTTCCTGCAAAGACGTTGTGTACGGTGAAACCGCGTCGCCTTCGGCAAAAGCGTTCCTTTCATCGGTTTCTTATATGTACAGTGAAAAGGGAACGGACAACTGGACGGATAAAGTGCCGATTAACGCCGGAGAATATACCGTAAAAGCAATTTCCTTAACAGCTTTCAAGAAAGAAAAGACTTCGTTCGCCGATTTTACCATTCATAAACGGGAACTTCAGATTTCTGTAAAAGAAACCGACGTGGAGTTCGGCGAGAGTCCATTTTCACCGGTCGTATCCGGAGACCTTGCGTATTCGGATAAAATTTCGGCGGAATTTTCCCCCGATTGGAAAATTGCTCGTCACGGAGACACGCTTCTTCATCTCAATACCGACGGCATCAGGATCGTCAACTCCGAGAATATCGACGTTACAAAAAACTACGTGATCGCGAGCGCCGTTGACGCTCCGGTTTGCGTTCAAAAGCGAAAAATCACGATTTCGATGAAGTCCGAGACGGTCGAATATGACGGAAAGCCGCACGGCTGCGCGGAGTGGAAAGTAGTCACCGGCAGTCTTGGTATGGGGCACATTTTGACGGCTGTGTCCAATGAAGAATACACGGAAGTCGGCTCGTTCCCGCTGGGCGTCGCAGGTTTCACGCTCACCGACGGAAGCGGGACGGATCTCTCTTCCGAGTACGAGGTTACGGTTGTACCCGCTACTCTTGAGATTGTTGCACGCAAAATCAGCATAAAAATCGCAGACGCTGAAAAAGTGTACGACGGAACACCGTTGAAAAGTGAAAGATATTCGTTTTCATCAGGCTCGCTTATTCCGGGCGATATTTTGTCTGCGATCTTTTCCGGAAGCATTACGGAAGCGGGAACCGCACAAAGCAATATTACGTCATGGACCGTAAAAAGAAGTGGCGTTGACGTCAGCAAAAACTACGAGATCCTCTTGGAAGCGGGTAATCTGACAGTCACGAAGCGTAAGGTTTCCGTGAAAACAGGCTCCCGCACTGCAGTCTATTCGGGGAATGCGCTCAGCGAGCCATCCTATACGATCCTGTCGGGCAGTATTGTTTCCAACGAAAAGGTTGTTGTTTCCGCTTCCGCGTCCATTACCGACGTCGGTACAAAGAAGAATGATCTCACTATTTCGGTCAGCAGCGCTGCCGGAAAGGACGTAACCGGATCCTATGAATTCTCTTATGAAACGGGTACGCTGGCCGTCACGCCTCTGAAGATCACGGTCGACGTTGCGCTTGATTCCGATATGTTTTACAACGGAGTCAAACATACCAAGACCAAAACGAAGGTCAGCGGCACGATGCCGCAGGGACACGAACTGCGCGTAACGGTTCTGACGGAGATCATCAAACCGGGCGAATACAATCCGGAATATGAGGTAAAAGTGGTCGACGGAGCGTCTGACGACGTGACAGATAATTACGTCATTGACCTTCGTTCCAATAAGGTTACGATCCAAAAGAAGTCTGTGACCCTTAGGTCCGAATCCGGAAAAACCGAATTCATGAGAGGTATAGAATACGAGTATCCGGTTCTTGCCGAGAATGAATCTAAAAACTTCCTTGACAGCTATAGCTTTTCTATCCAGACATCAGGCTGGACAAAACTGGAAAAAATCGGTTCGGCAGAGAATAAGTTTTCCGCGGCAATTATCAAAAACGGGGAAGACGTTTCCGATTTCTTCAGCATCAAGTACGAGTATGGACAAATCACCGTGACGAAACGTGTCGTCAAGGTTGTCAGTCTTGATGCGTCCAAAGTGTACGACGGAAAGCCTCTGACGCAGCATGAATTCGACGTCATAGTCGGATCGATTATGCCGGAAGATGAACTGAAGGCCGAATTTACGGGCAGTCAGACGGAAATCGGCAAGAGCGACAACACTTTCAAATACAGAATAATCGAATCCTCTACCGGTGAAGACGTAACGGACAAGTACTATGAAACGGATAAGGAATTCGGAAATCTTGTCGTTTCCTCGGCGGTCGATCCCAGTGATCCCGGCAGTGATCCTCAGGGACCGGGCGGCGGATCCGGGGATCCCGGCAGTGATCCTCAGGAACCGGGCGGAGGTTCCGATCAGCCGATGGCTTCGGACCAGACCACGATGAGCAACTCGTCGTTTGAAAATGGCGGAGATCCCGTTTATAAAATCAAAAGCGATATTGCGGGATTTTACTACATCAAACAAATGAGTTACGGTGACTATAACGGCATCAACCGTTGGCGTGCGGCACCGAAGTATCCGATGAATGTTTCTGATTTTTCTCCGATGAAATATACCGCTTTGTGTGCGGTCAACGCAGGCTTCACTCCGCATACGGTGAAGATCGCATCTATCAGCGGAAAAGAGTTCGATTCGGATTTCCTTCCGTATTATACCGTAGATCACGAAGGAACGGACAACGCGGACGTCTCGGTGAAACTTTCCGGAAAGAACGTTTACGAGTATCAGACGCTGTGCGTATCCACGGAAAACGTTCTTGGAATTTCGTCGACTTTGAATAATGTGAGATATGAAAAACTTTCACTGGGTGAAGGAGAATACCGCAATTTCGTTTACGATAATTATCTGAACGTGCCGGATAGTACGAAGTCGATTTTGTTAAAACTGGCAGAGGAAGCGGGTATTAAGGCAAGCGATCCCGATGTAATCACAAAAGTCCAGCGTTACATTCAGGGAGCCGCTACCTATAACCTCAAGTTCGCAGAGATTCCCGAAGGAAAAGATATGGTCGTCTACTTCCTGACCGAATCAAAGGAGGGAATTTGTCAGCACTACGCCGCGGCGGCCACCATGATGTACAGGTCGCTCGGCATTCCCGCAAGATATACGACCGGTTACGTAGCAGACGCCGTTCCCAATGAATGGACGGATATCGATCCTAAATCGGCGCACGCGTGGACGGAAGTATATATAAACAGGGTCGGTTGGGTGATCGTTGAGGTAACGGGCAGTTCCGGAAACGGACCCGCAGGCGGTCCGAGCGGAGAAATGGACTCTACGAATTTCAATAGTGATCCGAATTCCATTCAGAATATCGCGGATTCGATCGTTCGCGATCAATCCCCGGTCAATATTGACGGTCCGGTCCTCTCTTCCGACGAATTGGGATCAGAATTTGAGTTTAACGCCGAAGATTACGGATTGGTTGAAGGAGATCGTCTGTTGGTTAAATATGGTGAGCCGGAGGAATGGTTTGCCGGAATGAATCCCGACGCGGCACCCGTTGAATCCTATCGTATCATCAATTCCAAAGGAGAAGACGTTACCGATCAGTATAACAACATCACGATTATGCCCGCAAGCGTAGAAATGCCTACGATCAATGTTTCTTTGCCTGATTTGATCGATATAACGTCAGGTCTGGAAACGAACGTGCTTGATTCAATTATGGCATCCTTGAGTCCGTTTGCGGATAAGGATTTATTATCCGAAAGAATAAGGTTTGAATCGTACGATTCGATGCTTCATATTGACGGCAGTACCATTTGGACGTCAGAACCGGGTATGTACACGATTCGGATGATCGGACAGGATGTTGATTTGAACAACGACGGCGTTCCGGAGTATTCCATAAGTGATCAATACGTTCAAAACAACGTTTATTCGACTTCGCTCTCCAATACGGAAGTTATGAACGTATCCCCCGAGGAAGCGATTTCCAGAGGAATACTTGATATGTCGTATGAGAATGAGTATCAGATCTATACGGGCCAAAACGGCAGAGAATACAACGTTCTCTTTATCAAGGTTAACCCGTTCACGGCGGAATACGACGGTTCGTACGTCGAAAGCAGCGACTTTACGATTATCACGGGCAAGCTTTTCTTCGGTGACGTACTGACACTGCACGGAACGTGCTCCGCACGATTTGTCGGGACGTACGACAACAGCGTAGATATGCTGAAGGTTACGGACAGCGAAGGCAACGACGTAACGTCAAAGTATATCATCAAAGTATTTCCGGGAACGGTTGAAGTCACATCTTCGATCAGAATGAAGAATACGGAGTTGAAGATCGGACTTTGGAAAACTCTGATGGTAGAGAATTATCTGAATGATATTTGGAACGGACAGTACGTATGGGATGTCCTCTTTGACGGCGATGATGGCAAACTTTATGAGAAAGACGGTGTAATATACGTCAAAAATACCGGCAGATTCCTAATGAATGCATCATCAAATATCGATTTGAACGACGATGGAACGCCGGAATACGTCCTGAGAACCGACATAGATATGCTCGTTCGGATACCGGTTGTCATAATAGTCCTTGCTGTAGCAGTATTTGCTGCTATCGTACTTGGACTATTAATGCGCAGAAAACGTCGTGTGTAACGGCAAAACAGCACCTAATACACAGCCGGACCCGCTCGTGGATCCGGCTGTGTTGTGTGGATGATCCGACAAAAACAAGGCGTTACCGTTTTCGGTAACGCCTTGTTTTGTGAGACTTATTGACGTTTTATCTCGATCAGCTTCTTCATCACGGAGCCGCGCTTGCCGAAGATCTCCTGCAGAGAAAGATACGCGCGGTAGAGCTTTTCGTAGACGCGGTGCGCCTCGGGGTCGGGACGGTAGACCCGCTCGACCGCGGGAGCCATCGTCTTTGCCGCGTCGTAAACCGTCGCAAACACGCCGCCCGCGACCGCGCCGTACACGGCGCTTCCGAGCGCGCCCGCCTGCGTCGCTTTGGTGACCGTGATCTCCTTGCCGAAGACGTCGGCGTAGATCTGCATCAAAAGAGGATCCTTGCGCGCGATGCCGCCCGCGGCGGTCACGGAATCGAAATGAATGCCGTATTTTTCAAAGTTGTCGAGGATCGACCTCGCGCCGAACGCGGTCGCCTCAAGCCACGCGCGGTAGATCTCTTCGGGCTTCGTCTGCAGGTCAAGACCGAGGATCAGACCGCTGAGATCTCCGTCGGAGAGAGGGCAGCGGTTGCCGTTGAGCCAGTCGAGTGCGAGAAGTCCGCTCTCGCCGGGCGAAAGTTTGGCCGCTTTTTCACGCAGAAGAGCGTGGATCTTCATTCCGCGTGCCTTCGCTTCGTCCTCGTATCTTGCGGGCAGACCGTTCTTGACGAACCAGTCGAAGATGTCCCCGACCGCCGCCTGACCCGATTCGTAGGTGCAGAGTCCGGGCAGGACGCCGTCCTTCGCCATTCCGGAAACGCCGCGCACCTCTTTCGCTTCCTTCGTGTGCACGAAGAAGCAGGTGGACGTGCCTATCACGGCGAGAAGACTTCCGGGAGACGTGACGTTCAGTCCCGGAAGAGCCGCGTGCGCGTCGGGAACGGAGAGCGCGACCGCGACTCCCTCGGGGATCGACGAGAGCGCGGAGCCTTTCGCGGAAACGACGCCCGCGCGCTCGTCAAGAGGCGTGATCTTATCGGAGACCTTGCTCCCGACGATGCCGTGCAGGGCGGGGTGAACCGCGGTGAAATATTCGTCGGACGGGTAGCCCTCGTCCTTGTCCCAAAATCCCTTGTAGCCGGCGAACGACGCGCTGTGATTTTCGTTCCCGGTCAGCATCCAAGCGATCCAGTCGCCCGCCTCGACGAAGCGGTAAGTCGCATCGAAGACTTCGGGCGCCTCGCGCAGCATCTGCAATATTTTCGGAAACATCCATTCACAGGAGATCTGTCCGCCGTAGCGGGCAAGAAAACGCTCCCCTCGCGCGACGGCGACCTCGGTGAACCGATCCGCGTCGGGCTGCGCCGCGTGATGCTTCCAAAGCTTTACGTAAGCGTGGGGATTGTGCCTGAATTTTTCGTCAAAAGAGAGGGGAAGACCGTTTTCGTCGACCGCGAGCAGCGTGCAGGTCGTGAAGTCGATGCCCACGCCGGCGAGCTCAATGGGAGCGATGCCGGAATCCGCAAGAACGCTTCCGATCACCGCCTTCAGCGCGTCGAGATAGTCGCGCGGATCCTGCAGGGCCCAGAGCGGGGAAAGCAATTTGCCCGTCGGGAGCGCGCAGTCGATAACGCCGTGTGCGTATTCCGAGGTCGCCTCGGCGACTTCGCGCCCGTCGTCTGTGTCAATGAGGATCGCCCGTGCCGACAGCGTGCCGAAATCCACGCCGATCGAAAAATGTTTTCTTGCGTTCATTTTTTGCCCTCCGTATTTGTTCTTCGACGTCAGTATAGCACATTCCGGGCAATATTTCAATATCAATGAGACCGAAGCACAAAATTTTTCCGCAGAGTTGGCTGACGTTTCAAAATTGTACCGAACCGAAAAAGCTTTGCACAAACGAAGAAGGTCGCGGTTTCCCGCGAGCTTCTTCGTTCTGCCGCCCGGCAAACGCCGTCCGGCCGGATCGGATCATGACGACCGCTTGGAATCGGTACTCAGCATTCCTTGGGCGGCATCGGACGGCCTTTCGGACCGTGCTGCCCTCCGTGGTGTCCGTGCGGACCGGGGCGTCCGTGATGCACGCAGGGACCGTGCGGACGCTTCTCACCGAAAACGTCGGACTCCAGATGCGCGCTCAATTTGTCGCAGAGGGCGCAGAACGCGGCGCTCTCCTCTTCGGTGAAGCAGGCGGCGAGCTTCGCGTTTTCCTCAAAGAAGCGCGTTTCGATACGCGAAACGGCTGCTTTGCCGCCCTCGCTGAGGAACACTTTCGTTGCGCGGCTGTCCGTTTCGTTGACGACACGGGTGACGAGACCGTTTTCCTCCATGCGGCCGAGCAGCTCGGACATCGAGGAGGGGCGCACGTCCATGATCTCGCACAGCTCGGAGGGAGCCGCGCCGTCATGCTCGCGCAGGGTCATCAGCATACGTCCGACAGCGGGCGGGAACTCCAGCTCGTGCATAGGACGGCGGCGCATCGCGCGCATCAATTTGAGGACGCTTCTCGTTACGTCATTTCTTCTTTCAATCGTTTCTTCCATTTTGAACTCCTTTCACATTCACATCGCAGTACAGTTGCAAAGTGTTTAGGTACCTAACTGTTGCTATTATACTACGGTACCTAACAAATGTCAAGTACTTTTTGAAAAAAATATGTTTTTTTGAAAAAAGATTTTTCGGTAGAATCCGCGTCTTTGTACAGCAGCGCCCGCAAAAAGATCGTTTCGGAGAAGGTCGAATCCATATTCTCGGAAGTGGCAAAAAGCGTATTTTTACCGCCCGAAGCCGTCAAAGTGTAATAAAATAACGACAAAAAAAGGACAGTTCAACAACTGTCCTTTTTGGTACGAGTATTCATAAGGGATTTGATAAAAATATATTTTCCCGACACCAAATACACATATTTCGCTTGAATGCAAAAGCTCGCTGAACTTTTGCATCCTTGAACAAAAATCAGATTATTCGCAGAATTGCGAACAAATTCTTCCAATAGGTATTGACAAACCATTTGAAACGTGATATACTGTTAGCAAGTTAGCGGACAAGCATTGCTGCTGACACAGAAACGGAGGAAGAACAAATGACATTCGGCGAATTTAT
>JAZLHQ010000042.1:0-5982 GCA_045616925.1 Eubacteriales bacterium
TTCCGTCGCTGTCGGCGTTTCCGGCGGCAAGGATTCGCTCGCGCTCGCGTGCGTACTCAACGATCTCAGGATCTTTTATCCGAAAAAATTCGAGATCGAAGCGATCCTCGTCGATATGGGCTTCGAGGGCGCCGATTATACGCCGATATCGGACTTTCTCAAAGAGCGCGGGATCACGCTCCATATCGTGAAGACGGAGCTTGCGGACGTGATCTTCAATATCCGCCGGGAGAAAAATCCCTGCGCGCTCTGCGCAAAGATGCGCAGAGGCATCCTGCACGACGCGGCGAAGGAGCTTCACTGCAATAAACTCGCGCTCGGACACCATTTTGACGACGCGGTCATCACCTTCGTGATGAATCTCTTCAACGAAGCGCGCATCGATTCGTTCTCGCCTGTCACGTATCTCTCGAGAAAGGACATCACGGTGATAAGACCGCTCGTTCTGACGAGGGAAAAGGATATCCAGTATTTCTGCAACAAAAACGAGGTTCCGGTCTTGAAAAGCCTCTGCCCCGAGGACAAAAAGACCGACCGCGAAAAATACAGGCAGATGCTGAACGCGATGGAAAAAGAGAAAAAAGGCATCTATCACCGCGTTTTCCTCGCGATGCAAAAATCAAACGTCTCCGGCTTCGGCACCGGAGAAAAAACCCCCGACGAAATCAAAGAAACGGAAGACTGAAGAAAGGAGGGCGTATTTTGGCAATCACCGTTTTCAAGCGATACGAAAAGAAATTTCTTCTGACGGAAGAGCAGTACCGCGAGATCCTGCCCATGCTGCTTACGCATATGCGCTTTGATAAATATTGCATAAACGAGCAGACGTACGGGCTTCTCAACGTGTATTTCGATACGCCCGAGAACCTTCTGATCGAACGCTCGACCGACAAGCCGGTCTATAAAGAAAAACTGCGGCTGCGCTCCTACTTCATCCCGAAGGACGAGAACAGCACGGTGTTCTTCGAGATCAAGCAGAAATACAAGGGCTGCGTGACCAAGCGGCGCGCGGTGCTCCGGTACGGCGAAGCGCTCGAGATCGCCGGAACGCATAAAATGCCCGCGCTCAAGGACGATTCCTACATCAACGTGCAGGTCGTGAAAGAAATCCTCAGAATGTTCGAGCAGTACGAAGGGCTGGCGCCCGCGCTCTACATATCCTACGACCGACTCGCGCTCTTTGACCGCGAAGATCCCGAGCTTCGCGTGACATTTGACCGCAACATCCGCACGAGACGCGAAAATCCGGGCTTCGACGGCGGACTCGACGGAGAATTGCTTCTGCCGCCGGGGTACGTTCTGATGGAGATCAAGATCCCCGAGACGCTGCCTTTGTGGTTCGCGCGTTATTTATCCGACCACGGACTTTATATGACCAGCTTTTCCAAATTCGGAAAAGAATACGAATACGAAGTGACCCATAACAAAAATATCATTCTTGCGAAAGCGGAGGAATAAAAATGTTCAAGATCGATTCCATTCTCAAAACAGCCAACAGCGGCGAACTGCTCGTCTCAGATCTTCTGATCGTGCTCGGCTGCGCGCTTGCGCTCGGCGTCGTCGTCAGTCTCAGCTATATGTTCGTCAACCGCAAGGAGAAATTCTCGCGCGGACTCGCGTTCACGCTCATTATGCTCCCGATGATCACGTCGACGATCATTCTTCTGACCAACACGATGGTCACGGCGTTCAGCATCGCGGGCGCGTTCTCGATCATCCGCTTCCGCAGCACGCAGGGAAATCCGAAGGATCTCGCGTTCATCTTTACGACTCTGGCGCTCGGACTTGCCTGCGGCAAGGGCTATATCCTCGCTGCCGTTCTGCTCGTCGCGTTCGTGGTCGCGACCGTCGTCGTTCTGAGCCTCATCGGATTTGCGACCCCGAAGATCCCCGCGAAGCGTCTCAAGATCACGATCCCCGAAAACCTCAATTTTGAGGGCGTTTTCGACGAGATCTTCGCAAAATATCTGAAATCCGCGCGTCTTGAAAAGGTCAAATCCTCGAACTTCGGCACGATGTTCGAACTGACTTACGAGATCAGAATGAAAGAGGGCGTCGGCACGAAGGATTTCCTCGACGAGCTGCGCACCCTCAACGGCAACCTCAATATTTCGATCGGAAACACCGCGATCGACCCCGAAATGGGCGAATAAGCGATGAAAAAAGTATTATCAGCGCTTCTCTCTGCCGTATTGCTTTTTTGGGCGGTCGGACTTTCTTCCTGCGGAAAAAAGAACGCCGATCCCGTGACGGTCGAAATGGTCGTCAAGGACTACGGGACCGTCGTGATCGAGCTTTATCCCGATAAGGCGCCGAAGACCGTCGAGAATTTCGTATCTCTCGTCAACGACGGCTTTTACGACGGACTCACCTTCCATCGCGTGGCCGCAAATCTGATCGTGCAGGGCGGAGACCCGACGGGGACGGGCTACGGCGATCCGTCGCTCAAGCGTATCCCCGGCGAATTCAAATCGAACGGATTCAAGAAAAATACGCTCAAACACGAGCGCGGCACGATCTCGATGGCGCGCACGAACGATCCCGACAGCGCGACTTCGCAGTTTTTCATCTGCGCAAGGGCGTATCCGTCGTGGGACGGCGATTACGCCGCGTTCGGTAAGGTCGTCAAAGGGATCGAGATCATCGACGAGATGACGGGCGTCCCGTGCGATCAGTACAGCCGCCCGCTGACGCCTCTCGTGATCGAAACGATCCGCGTAGTTCAGACCGATACGGAACAATAAAAAAAAAGGGATTGCGGTGCAATCCCTTTTTTGCTGCGATTTGCTTATTTGCCGGAGACGAGCGCTTCCGTGTCCTTCGCGATGACGAGCTCCTCGTTGGTCGGGATGAGGTAGACCTCGACCTTCGATTCGTCGGTCGAAAGACGGACGATGTTCGGCTGGCGGAGCATTTTGGCGTTCAGTTCTTCGTCGATCTTGACGCCGAGGTAGGAGAGATCGCGGCAGACCATCTGACGCAGTCTCGGGTTGTTCTCGCCGAGGCCGGCGGTGAAGACGATCGCGTCAAGACCGTCCATCGCAGCGGTGTAAGCGCCGATCAGTTTCTTGATCTGGTAGAACAGAACGGAGGTCGCGAGCTCTGCCTTGTCGTAATCGGGCAGATTGTCGTGCTTCGCGTCGGGACCCGCTTCGACGGAGGACTCGAGGTCTCTCGAGTCGGAATAGCCGGTGATGCCGAGGAAGCCGCACTTCTTGTTCATGTAGTTCGCCATCTCGTCGGGCGTCCAGCCGGTCTTGTTCATGATGTAGGGAACGATCGCCGGGTCGATGGAGCCGCAGCGCGTGCCCATTTCGACGCCGTCAAGAGGCGTGAATCCCATCGAGGTATCGATGCACTTGCCGCCGCGCACTGCGGAGATCGAGGAACCGTTGCCGATATGGCAGGTGACGATCTTCGTGTCGCCGGTCTTGCCCTTCTTGGCGAGGATCTCGTTCATAATGCCGGATACGAAGCGGTGGGAAGTGCCGTGCGCACCGTAGCGGCGGATCTTGTACTTGTCGTACATATCGTAGGAGATCGGGTAATAATATGCCTTCGGGGGCATCGTCTGATGAAATGCGGTGTCAAAGACAAGCACCTGCGGAACGTTCGGCATAACGGCGGTGCAGCCCTCGATGCCCATCAGGTGAGCGGGGGTGTGCAGCGGTGCGAAGTCGATGCAGAGCTTGAGCTTTTCGATGACTTCGGGCGTGACGAGGCAGCTCTCGAAGAAGTAAGGTCCGCCGTGGACGACTCTGTGGCCGACGGCTTCGATCTCGCTGACGTTTTTGATGCAGCCGATCTTATCATCGGTCAGCGTGTTGACGACGATCTGCATAGCGACCGCGTGGTTTTTCATGGGCATTTTGTTGACGATCTTTTCGCCGTTGATCTTGTGCTCGATCAAAGAGCCTTCGTCACCGATTCTCTCGCAGATGCCCTTGCAGAGCACCGCTTCGGTGGCGGTATCAATGAGCTGATACTTCAGGGAAGAGCTTCCCGCGTTGACGACAAGAACTTTCATTTGTTTCTGAATCCTCCTGATTGACAAAAATACATAGTTATGATATAATAAATCAACGATTCATTATACAACAAGTTTTTACAAATTTCAAGTACTTTTTAGGCATTTGGAGCGATTTTTATGAAGATTGCGGCGATAATCTGCGAATATAACCCGTTTCACGAAGGGCACGCCGCCCAGATCTCTCTCGTGCGCGATTATTTTGCGCCCGAAGACGTCACCGTGATCGCTCTGATGTCGGGCGATTACGTTGAGCGCGGCGACGTCGCCGTCCTGCCGAAATATCTGCGGGCGGAGGCGGGCGTCAGATGCGGCGCCGATCTCGTGATCGAACTGCCGTTCCCGTATTCGATGGGGAGCGCCGCGATATTCGCGGATTCGGCGGTCTCGATCCTTGACCGGCTCGGCGGCATCGACTGCCTCTTTTTCGGCAGCGAGAGCGGGGAAATACAAGCGCTCGAAGAGATCGCCGGGCGCCTGACGTCCGAAGCGTTTCTGACCGCGTTCGCGGGCAGGATCGCCGAAAATACGTCGTCGCCGGAATCCTACGCGCGTATGCGTTCGGCGGTTTACGAAGAGCTTTTCGATCAGAAACTGGCGGCGACGCCGAACGATATTCTGGCGATCGAATACCTGATCGCGCTTAAAAAAAGAAACAGCAAAATCGTTCCGATCGCGCACAAACGGATCGGAAACTTTTCCGCGACGGCGGCGCGCGAAGCGCTCGTCAACGGGCAGAATACCGAAGGTCTGATCCCCGAAGCCGCGAGAGAGATCTTTGAGAATCACAAAGCCGTGACGCTTTCGGATCTCGACCGGGCGATCGTCGCGCATTTCCGTACGCACTCGCCGGACGGAATCTCTTTCTGCGCGGAAAACGATCTGTCTCTTTCGTGCAGGCTCTGCCGCGCGGCGAAGAAGAGCAGGACGGTCGACGAAATGATCGCGCTTTCGGCAACGAAAAAGTACACGACGGCGCGGCTTCGGCGCGCGATCCTTTACGGATTTCTCGGCGTGCATCAGTCGCTCCCGAAAACGGAGCCGCTCTGGACGCGCCTGCTCGGCGCCGACCGGAAAGGGCTCGATTATCTGCACAAAATCCGCAAAACGGCAGAAATTCCCGTTCTGACGAAGCCGGCGGACGCCTCCGAGGAGCTTCGTCGCGAGAGCGTTTACGAATGTGAGGCGGCGGCTTCCTCGATCTACGAACTGATCGCCGGCGAGCTGCCGAAGCACTACGGCGAGCGCCCGTTTATCCTGTATGAATAATTTATTTACAAAAAGGTCTTGCAAAAGGCGGATTTTTGTTGTATAATATAACAAACAACCTAAAATGGAGGATATTATGGCTGATATTGCTGCAAATTGCATCTCGGGCAAGTACACGACCTTTGCCGGTGTGCCCGTCGTGCGTGAAAACAACGTGATCGTCTGCGGCGACAACCGCGACAACTATATACTTCTGATGATGATCCTCGGCAACAAGACCGTCACGCTCGAAGACGGAAAAACGATGGAGGTTCCCGACAGCCTCCTTTGCCAGATCATGTCGACCGACACGACGATCGACCCCGCGAAGCGTATGGTCAAGCAGTTCACCGGCAAGAATCTGATGGACGCGTTTGATTTCGGACTCGAACAGCTCCGGCGCTTCAACAAAAAAGGCGCCGTGAAATAATCGGAGGACGATATCTGATGTTCTGCTCAAATTGCGGAAGTCAACTGGAAGAGGGCGCGAAATTCTGCACGTACTGCGGCACGAAGATCGCCCCTCTCTTTGATTTACCGAAGGAACCCGAAATTCCCACCGAAGAGAAAAAAGAACCCGAAAGAATGTCGAAGAAAGCGTTCTACGAAACGGCGCTGCCGCCGTCCGTTCACTCTTTTGTCGAGGCGGGAATCATTCTTTTCTTCATCAGCGCGTGCATTTTCCTCATTTCCGCGCTTTTCGACGT
>JAZLHQ010000043.1:0-3540 GCA_045616925.1 Eubacteriales bacterium
GCATAGCTCAGCTGGTTAGAGTGCATGCTTGACATGCATGAGGTCACAGGTCCGAGTCCTGTTGTCCCCACCAATATCCCGGATTTTCAAACGAAGATCCGGGTTTTTTCGTACAAGGAGGAGTTATGAACTATCAGCAGATGCTCGATAAAGAACTTGAGAAGATTGCATCTCTAAAAGAGAAGCCGACGCTTCTTCTGCACGCCTGCTGCGCGCCTTGCTCCTCGTACGTTCTTGAATATCTCGCGAAGTACTTTAAGATCACCGTATTGTTCTATAATCCGAACATTTCCGAATACGATGAGTATCTGAAGCGCGCGGAAGAACTAAAACGCCTCGTCAGAGAAATGCCCTGTCTTTCGGACGTCTCGGCCGTCATCGCGGACCACAATCCGGATCTTTTTGAAAAGTCTTCGGTCGGTCACGAAAACGACCGCGAGGGCGGGGCAAGATGCTTTATCTGCTATGCGCTGCGGCTTGATTATTCAGCGCGATACGCGCAAAATTACGGCTTTGACTATTTTACGACGACGCTTTCGATCAGCCCTCTCAAGAACGCCGCGAAGCTGAATGAAATCGGCGGGAACCTTTCCAAAAAATACGGTGTACGCTATTTGTATTCCGATTTCAAAAAGCGCGAAGGATACAAACGTTCGATCGAACTGTCCGCCGAATATCATCTTTACAGGCAGAATTTCTGCGGCTGCAGATTTTCGAAACGCGACTGTGAAAACAAGGAGGAAAACTGATGAAGATCCGCTTTGCCGTGATCGGTACTTTCTGGCTCTGCGAGCATTTCGTTAAAGCGCTGCTTTCTTCCGATTCCTGCGTTTACGTCGCGCAATATTCGCGGAATTACGAAAAAGGGAAGCAATTTGCTTCCCGATTCTCGGATAACGTTCTGATTTTCGACGATCTTGACGCGCTTGCCGCTTCAAACGAGATCGACGCCGTTTATATCGCAAGTCCGAACGCACTCCATTACCCACAGGCAAAAAAGATGCTTGCGTTCGGAAAACACGTTCTTCTTGAGAAACCCGCGACGCTTACCGCGGCAGAATTTGCCGATCTGCGCGCGATTGCCAAGGAACACGACGTCATTCTGACGGAAGCGATGATGAACGCCCACGTACCGAAAACCGGGCTTCTTGCGAATGAACTTGCGCAAGACGAGATCGTTTGCGTAAGATTTGACTTTTGTCAGCATTCCTCCAAGCTCGACAAAGGAGAGCCGCTTTCTCATTTTTCGACGTTCAGCGCCGAAACGGGCGGCGGTGCGCTCAGAGATCTCGGCGTCTATCCGATCGCTCTTTCCGTCCGGCTCTTCGGTGTGCCGGAGCGCATTGTTGCGCGCGCGCACGGGATCGAAGGCGTTGACGTTGACGTTTCCGATACGGTCGTTCTTCAATATAACCGTTTTGACGCCGTGATCACGGTATCCAAGCTTGCGCAGAGTGTTGTAAGAAGCGAAATCATCTGCAGAAACGCGGTTTATACGATGCAAAACGTCTCGCGTCTTGACGGACTTTGCAAACATACGGCAAACGAATCCATTCCGGTTGGAAAGGATTACGATTTCGAACAGGGCTTTTCCTCGGAGATCTGCGATTTCGTTTCGTATATCCGAAATCCAGATGAAAGATACTTGACTGAGCTTGACCGTAGCTATGAGACGCTGAAAATCATCGAAACGATACTGAAATAAAAAAACGCTGCAAACGGTTGTTTGCAGCGTTTTTCGTTATACTTTGTAGCCGTCCTTGAGCGAAACGACGCGGTTGAACGTATCGGGATATTTCGTATCCTTGCAGAAATATCCGGTGCGTACGAACTGGAATTTTGCTCCCTGCGGGGCATCCATTACACTCTGCTCGACTTTGCATCCCTCGAGCGTGACGAGAGAATCGGGGTTCAGATAATCGTTGTAGGTCGCGCCTTCGGGCATATCGTTGAGGTTTGGAATCGTAAACAGCTTGTCGTAAAGCTTGACGGTGACGTTTCCGCAGAATTTGGCGGAGACCCAATGGATCGTGCCTTTGATCTTGCGGTCGGTCGGGTTGCCGTTTCCGGTGACGAGATCGGCGTCGGCGTGAATGACGGTGACTTTTCCGTTTTCATCCTTTTCAAAATTCTTGCATTTGATGATATAAGCGCCCATCAGACGAACTTCGCCGTCGGGCTTCAGACGGAAGAATTTTGGCGGCGGAACTTCGGCGAAATCGGAGCGGTCGATATAAAGTTCCTTCGTGAAAGGAACGTCACGCGTGCCGGCGTTTTCGTCGGTCGGGTTGTTGGAAACAGGGAAGTATTCGACCTTGTCTTCGGGATAGTTGTCGATCAGGACCTTGACGGGATCGAGGACGCAGATGCGTCTTTCCGCCGACGCGTTGAGTTCTTCGCGGATGCAGTGCTCAAGAAGCTCGATATCGACGAGAGAATCGGTCTTTGCGATTCCCGCGCGCTGAACGAAATCAAAGATCGCGCTCGGCGTATAGCCGCGGCGGCGAAGGGCGCAGAGGGTCGGAAGACGCGGGTCGTCCCAACCGTCAACGAGCTTCGTCTCGACGAGCTGACGCAGATAGCGCTTGCTCATCACGGTATAAGTGACGTTCAGACGGGCAAATTCGCGCTGCTTCGGCGGATGATTGGTAAAGCCGCAGTTCTCGATGACCCACTCGTAAAGCGGCCTGTGGTTCTCAAATTCGAGGGAACACATCGAATAGGTGATTCCCTCGAGAGCGTCCTGGATCGGGTGCGCGAAATCGTACATCGGATAGATGCACCATTTATCGCCCTGACGATGATGATGCGTGTGAACGATGCGGTAGATCGCGGGATCGCGCATGTTGATGTTCGGGGAAGTCATATCGATCTTTGCGCGAAGAGTCTTGGAGCCGTCCTCGAATTCGCCGTTTTTCATTCTTTCGAAAAGCGCAAGGTTTTCTTCGACGGATCTGTTTCTGTAAGGAGATTCCTTGCCGGGTTCGGTCAGAGTGCCGCGGTATTCGGACATTTCTTCCTTGCTGAGATCGCAGACGTACGCCTTTCCGTCCTTGATCAGTTTGACCGCAAGCTCGTAGGTCTTTACAAAATAGTCTGATCCGTAATAGATGCCGCCGGTCGGCTCTGCGTCGAGCCAGCGGAGATCGTTGTAGATCGAATCGACGTATTCCGTATCTTCCTTAACGGGGTTGGTGTCGTCGTAACGGAGATTGAAAAGTCCGCCGTATTTCTTGGCGATCTGACTGTTGATGAAGATCGCTTTGGCACTGCCGATGTGCAGGTAACCGTTCGGTTCGGGTGGAAAACGTGTCTGTAATCGTCCACCGTTCTTGCCTGCTGCCAGGTCCTCTTCCACTCTCTGCTCGATGAAGTTCAAGCTTTTCTTCTCTGCTGAAGCTGTTTCTGTAGCTGCCATATCTATACTTTATATTTATTTGCAGTACAAAGTTACTAAATATAATTTATATAAGGTATAAACCGACATAACTATTTATTATTTTATCGCAAAAAACATGATATCGGTCAATCTTTGGCCTT
>JAZLHQ010000044.1:0-3184 GCA_045616925.1 Eubacteriales bacterium
GATTCGGAGGGTCAGACGTCTTCGTTCTCGAAAAGATTGTATTTTTGGCTCGAGGTGGGGACTTCCTTCGTGCCGTCCGCTTTTGGGAACGGGGACGCGTAGTCGTTTTCGTAGATTTTGCGCGCGTTTTCGTCGCTGAAATCGGGGATCTCGTAGGATTTTCCGTCGTTGAGAACGGATCTCCACGAAAGGATTGCCGCCGCCGACAGGGCGCACGCCTTATAGACGTCGAAGAACGGCTTGACTTCGCCGCGAACGAACTTGAGGAAGAAGAGCGTGAGCCACAGGTCGCAGCAGCCGTAGTGCGTCGAGGAAGCACGCGCGATGGTTGCTTCGTAGGAACGTTCCTTGTCGGTGAAGAGATCGGTCTTGCCGGCGTTTTCGGGGTAGTAGATCTTGCTGCACTCGTCCTTCAGTTCCTCGGGGACGGCGTATTTGAGGCAGTCGACGCGCACGCCGGTCTCGTCGAAACGCAGGGTCTCGGCGTTGCCTTTGACACCCGACAGGCGGAACCATTTCGCGGTCGGACCGAAGGAAACAACGCCCGTCGTCGCGAACGTCGCGCCGTTGCTCATTTCGGCGAGCGTCAACGCGCTCGTGTCGCCGTTATAGGGCTGCGCGCGGAGCTTCGCGTACTTGGGCGCGAAAACGCTCTTGCCCGAGACGCGCACGGGGACGGCTCCGGTGATCTCCATCATCGTGCCGAGAGAGTGCATATTGTAGTAGGTGCGCGGGAGGTATTTGCGCCAGTGCGTGTAGTGCGAAGGATCCTTGTCGATAAATCCCGTCGGCTCGGTGTCCGCCGTGTGCTGATATTCCGCCTGTCCGAAGAGAACGTCGCCGATCGCGCCGCTCTGCACGAGGCGTTTCAGCTCCGTGGGACCCGGCATAAAGGATGTGTTCGCGCCGAGCATATAGCGGCCGTTGTATTTTTCCGCGGCACGGCAGAGTTCTACGCATTCTCCGAGCGTCGGCGCAGCCGTCGTCTCGCTCATCACGGCGATGCCGCGCTTGAACGCTTCGATGGCGTAGGGGACGTGCTCGTGGAAATTGTTCGCGATGATGACGGCGTCGAGCTTCGTCTCGATGAACGGCGCGAAGTCCTTGAAATACAGAACGTCGTCGTCGAGATATTCCTTCGCTTTGTCAAAAACTTCCTGACTCTTTTCGCAGACGGCGGTCACTTTGACGCCTTCGATGATCTGAAGCGAGCGTGCGAACGCTCTGCCGCGGGTGAGACCGAAAATGCCTACGCGTATCGTTTTGTTGTCCATACTATCTCCTTAAAAGTAAGGAGCGCCGTGACGAATTGTCGAATAGCGCTCCTTTTTTCATAGATTTTTATGCTCTTTCTTTGATTCTTTTCGTGACGAGCGCGACGAATTCGTCGAGCGACATCGTGGTCGTCTGGTCGGTGTCGCGGTCGCGGATCGAAACGACGTTGTTTTCGATCTCGTTTGCGCCGACGATGACCATGTAGGGAACGCGGTCTACCTGACGCGCCTCGCGGATCTTGTAGCCGATCTTTTCGTTGCGGTCGTCAAGCTCGACGCGAACGCCGTTTTTCTGCAGCGTTTCGGTGATCTTTTCGGCGAAATCGTGCTCGGTTCCGGGCAGCGTCAGGACTTTGACCTGCAGGGGCGCGAGCCAAGTCGGGAACTTGCCCGCGAAATGCTCGGTCAGAATGCCGATGAAGCGTTCGATCGAACCGAATACGACGCGGTGGATCATGACGGGACAATGCTTTGCGCCGTCGGAGCCCGTGTATTCGAGGTTGAAGCGTCCGGGAAGCTGATAGTCGAGCTGGATCGTGCCGCACTGCCACGTTCTTCCGAGGGAATCCTCGAGGTGGAAGTCAAGCTTCGGGCCGTAGAAGGCGCCGTCGCCGGGGTTGACGATATATTCCTTGCCGATCGACGTGATCGCGTCGGCAAGTGCTTTTTCAGCCTTTTCCCAGTCCTCGCGCGTGCCGATGTGGTCGTCGGGCATCGTGGAGAGCTCGATCGTGTAGGAAAGTCCGAAGAGGGAATAGACCTCGTCGAAGAGCTGCGCGATGCGAACGACCTCGTTCGTGATCTGCTCGGGAGCGAGCAGGATGTGTGCGTCGTCCTGCGTGAAGTTGCGGACGCGGAAGAGTCCGTGCAGTGCGCCGGACAGCTCGTGGCGGTGGACGTTGCCGAGTTCGCCGTATCTGAGCGGCAGATCCTTATAGGAGTGCAGGTCGAGATCGTAAACGAGGATGGAGCCGGGGCAGTTCATCGGCTTGATCGCGAAATCCTCTTCGTCGATCACGGTCGTGTACATATTTTCCTTGTAGTGATCCCAGTGACCGGAGGTCTCCCAGAGGGTGCGGCGCATGATCTGCGGGGTCTGGATCTCGAGGTAGTCCCACTTCTTGTGGACTTCTCTCCAGTATTCGATCAGCGTGTTGCGCAGAACCATTCCGCGCGGGAGGTAGAAGGGCATTCCGGCCGCCTCGTCACGGAGTGCGAAGAGGTGCATTTCCCGGCCGATCTTTCTGTGGTCGCGGCGCTCTGCCTCTTCGAGCAGGTGCAGATACTCGTCAAGCTCTTCCTGCGTACGGAAGGCAACGCCGTTGATACGGGTGAGCATCTTGTTGTTCTTGTCGTTTTTCCAGTATGCGCCGGACTGCTGCGTGATCTTGAACGCCTTGAGCGCCTTCGTGTAGCAGAGGTGCGGGCCTACGCACATATCGATGTATTCGCCCTGCTGATAGAAGCTGATGACGGCGTCTTCGGGCAGGTCGCCGATATGCTCGACCTTGTATTTTTCGTTTCTGTCCTGCATCAGCTTGATCGCTTCCGCTCTCGGCAGAATGAACGGCTTGATCGGCAGGTTTTCCTTGACGATCTTGCGCATTTCGTTCTCGATCTTCTGAAGATCCTCGTCGGTGAGCTTGGTGTCGCCGAGGTCGATATCGTAGAAAAATCCCTTCTCGGTCGCGGGGCCGTAGCCGAAGTCCGCGTGGGGATAGAGGCGCTTGACTGCCTGCGCCATCACGTGTGCGGCCGTATGGCGGATGACCTGAAGTTCGTCTTCGGGAGCGCATTCCGCAACGGTGCCGTCTTTGTAAATAATTTTCATCATAAATCTCCAATTTGGCAATATATAAGTCTATTATACGCTCATTTCACAATTTGTCAATAGATTTTTTGCATTTTCT
>JAZLHQ010000045.1:0-21553 GCA_045616925.1 Eubacteriales bacterium
CAGTCGGGTTTGTGCGGCGGGAGGCGGAACAAACCCGACCGTTTGATAAGAAAGGTCCCTTCCCATGAATTATCAGACACTTTTTGACGCAGTCGAGGCGTACAAACAGCCGATCCTCGACGCGGAACGCTGCATCTGGAACAATCCCGAGCCGGGATACCGCGAGTGGAAGACCCACGCCTATCTGAAAAAGCAGTACGAGGCGCTCGGTTATACGCTCGTCGAGGCGGGCAACATCCCCGGCTTCTACACGGACGTCGACACCGGCAGACCCGGCCCGAAGCTCGTGATCTTCGGCGAAATGGACTCGCTGATCGTCCCTTCGCACCCCGAGTGCGACAAGGAGACGGGCGCCGTCCACGCCTGCGGACACAACTGTCAGAGCGCGGCGCTTCTCGGCGTCGCCGCCGCCCTCAAGGCGCCCGGCGCGCTTGACGGGCTCTCGGGTTCGATCCGTCTCGCCGCCGTTCCGGCGGAGGAGCTGATCGAGCTTGAATACCGCAAATCCCTGCGCGATCAAGGCGTCATCAAATATTTCGGCGGAAAGGTCGAATTCCTTTACCGCGGCTATCTTGACGGCTGCGACCTCGCGATGATGGTCCACACGGGCGCGTCCCACGGCAATACGCACGTCTTTACGACGGCGGGCAGCAACGGATGCGTCGTCAAGCAGTACCGCTTCACGGGAAAAGCCTCCCACGCGGCGGCACCGGGCAGGGGCATCAACGCCCTTTACGCCGCAGAAGCGGCGCTCGGCGCCGCGAACGCCCTGCGCGAAACGTTCAGCGACTCGAAACACATCCGTTTCCACCCGATCATCACGAATGGCGGAGCGTCCGTCAACGCGATCCCCGATCTCGTCGAGATCGAAGCGTACGTACGCGGCTCCGAAATGAAGGCGATCGCGGAGGTCAACGAAAAGATCAACCGCGCGTTCGCCTGCTCGGCGGCGGCGATGGGATGCGGGCTCCGCATCAACGATATGCCCGGCTACGCGCCGCGCATCAACGATCAGAATATGGCGAAGGCGTACAAGGAGATCGGCACGCTCCTCTTCGGCGAAGAGGGCGTCAAAGTGACCGACGACTGGGTGACCGGCTGCAGCGATATGGGCGATATTTCCACGGTGATGCCGGCGATCCATCCCTCGATCGGAGGCGCCGTCGGACATTCGCACGGAGACGATTACTACGTGACCGATCCTTACCTTGCCTGCGTGCAGAGCGCAAAACTGCAGGCGGGCGTCGCCGCGCTTCTCTTAAAGGACAGCGCGAAAGCGGCAAAGAAAGTGATCGCCGAAGCCAAAGTCACGTACCCCGATCACAAATCGTATTTCGAGGCGATCGACGCGCTCAATTTCGAAAAGGACGCAGTCGTTTACAAAGACGGAGAGATCCTTATCTCCTACAAAAAATAAATCCCGAAAGGCGGAACCTATGAACATCTGGCACGACATCAGTGCGGAACGCATCCGCAAAGACAGTTTTTACGCCGTCATCGAGATCCCGAAGGGCAGCAAGAACAAGTACGAAATGGACAAGGAAACGGGGCTTCTGAAGCTCGACCGCGTCCTTTACACGTCGACGCACTATCCCGCCAATTACGGCTTCATCCCGCGCACGTACGCCGAGGACGGCGACCCGCTCGACGTACTCGTTCTGAGCTCCGAATCGATCCACCCGATGACCCTCGTCAAGTGCTATCCGATCGGTGTCATCCACATGCTTGACAGCGGAAAGCCGGACGAAAAGATCATCGCGATCCCCTTCTCCGACCCCTCTTACAACGTCTACCGCAGCATTTTTGCTCTGCCCCGGCACGTGCTCGACGAAATGAGCCATTTCTTCTCCGTCTACAAGACGCTTGAGAACAAGGAAACTGTCATCGACGAAACGAGCGACGAAAGCAAGGCGTTCAAGATCGTTGACGAGTGCATCAAGCGCTACGAACGGTGCTTCAAGGACGGCAAAAAGATCGCGGATCTGTAAATTTTCATAAAAAGGCAGTAACGTTGGTGAATCGTTACTGCCTTTTTTATATAATGGGACCAACGATTTATGATTCGGAGGTTTCCATGAAAAAAGAAGACGAAAAAGTCAAAAAAGTCAAAAAAACAAGATCCAAACGTTCAAAAATCATTCTGATCGTTGTGCTTGCGGTCGTCGCCGCCGCGATCCTTTTGGTCGGCGGGATCGTTCTGTCCGTTATGACGACGAGCCGTCCCGCTCTCAGGAGCGTCGAGGAATACGAAAAAGCGTATCCGGACGCGTCGATCAGCGTAAAATCCGACGGATCGGTCGAGATCCGCCCGAAAAACGGCGTTTCCGACCAAAAGACGGGCATCATCTTCTACGTCGGCGCGGGCATCACGCCCGACGCGTATATTCCCCTGCTCGCTTCCCTTGCCGAAGAAGGTTATTCCTGCTTCGCGCCGAAAATGACGGGCAACGTGGCGAGCTTTAAGCAAAACGCCGCGAAAGACGTTATGGAATCGAACGATGAGATCGAAAGCTGGTATCTGGCGGGGCATTCGCTCGGCGGATTCACGGCGTCTGGCTACGTCAAAAAGCACGCGGACGACGTTGACGGGCTCATTTTCCTCGCCGCGTACACGTCCGCCGATATTTCGGACGCCGGCGTGCCCGTTCTCTCCGTTTACGGCGACCGGGACGGCGTTCTGAACCGTGAACGCTACGAAAAAGCGCTCGCTTTCTGCCCCGACGATTTTGAAGAAGTGATCGTCAAGGGCGGCAATCACGCGCAGTTCGGCGATTACGGTCTGCAGCCGAAGGACAACGAGGCGCAGATCGACGCCGAAAAACAGCAGTCGGAGACGGTCTCGGCGATCCTTGCGTGGATCGAAAATCATTCCTGATAACGAGAAATAAGCCCGCGGAAACGATCCGCGGGCTTATTTCTCTTTTTATTTCTGCTTTTTCCGGTAAATTTCTCTGAACTCTTTGACGGCGGCGGAGAAATCCTCGATCGCGCCGTTCACGACGTCGGGACTTCTCATATTGATGCCCGCGACGAGCAGACTGTCGAGAGGCGATTTGGAATCGCCGCACTTCAAGAAGTCGATATACTGTCCGACGTACTTCTTGCCTTCCGTCTCGATGCGCTTGACGATTGCGGACGCGGCGGAAATGCACGTTGCGTACTTGTAGACGTAGAAGCTCGAATAGAAGTGCGGGATGCGCATCCATTCGTACGCGATCTGCTTGTCACAGACGACGTCCGGTCCGAAATAGCGCTTGACGATCTTGTAATAGCGCTTATTGACGACGTCGGCGGTCAGCGGCTCGCCCTTTTCGCAGAGCTTGTGCATATCCTTCTCGAATTCGGCGAACATCGTCTGACGGTAGAGCGTTCCCTTGTAGGTCTCCATCAGCTGGTTGAGGATATAGAGCTTCTCGTCGTCGTCCGTGCATTCGCGCAGCTTGCGGTGCGCAAGCAGAAGCTCGTTGACGGTCGAGGCGACCTCCGCGACGAAGATCGTATATTCGGAGTTGTGCGGCTCGTTGTATTTTCTCGAAAACCAGCTGTGCATCGAGTGGCCGGATTCGTGCGCGAGGGTCGAGACGTCGTCGAACTTGCCCTTGTAGTTGAGCAGGATATAAGGCTCGGTGTCGTAAGCGCCCGCGCTGTACGCGCCGCTGCGCTTGCCGCGCGTCGGATAGACGTCGACCCATCCCTTTTCGGTGAGACCCTTCTTCAGATTGTCGGAATACTCCTTGCCGTAGATCTTGACGGTCTCAAGCACCTCTTTGACCGCTTCCTCGTAGGAATAATCGCGGTCGAGCGAGCCGATCAGAGGCGTATAGAGGTCGTACATATGAAGGCGCTGAAGTCCCAGCACCTCGCGCTTCAGATCGTAATACTCGTAGAGCGCGGGCAGACCCGTGTGGACGCAGTCGATCAGATTGTTGTAGATCTCGGGGGTGACTTCGTCGCGGAACGTGGACGCCGTCAAAGAGTCCTTGAATCCTCTGACCTTTGCGTGCGTGCAGCGCTCCTTGACCATACTGTCGAAAAGCGTTGCGAACGTGTTTCCAAACTGTTCGTAGGTCTTGTAGAGCGTTCTGAACGTGTCTTGGCGGACGCGTCTGTCGGTGCTCATCAGGAAAGAGACGTAGGAAGCGTCCGTGAGTTCGACCTTTTTGCCGCTTTCATCGCGGATCTTGCCGTATTTGATGTCGGAATTCGCGAAGATCGAGCGGATGCTGCCGTGACTACCCGTGCAGTCGTCGAGCTTGCTCATCAGTTTTTCGCACTCGTCGGAGAGCGTATAGGGCTTATAGCGCAGATTTTTGTCGATCATACGGCGGAAGGTCTTGAGTTCGGGGCAATCCGCGATGAACTTTTCGATCGTTTCGGCATCGAGGCGCAGAAGGTACGGCGAGACGAACCACGCGGCGGCGCCTTCGGCGACGGCGAGGTTTCTGACCTTTGCGGAAAGCGCCTGCTTCGCGTTATCGGACGTGTTGACGTCGAAGCCGAGCATTCCGTATTCCCACAGTTTTTCGATCTTGCGGTCGATCGCCGACAGCTCGGAAAGCGTATCAAAGAGATCCTTTCCGCTTTTCAGCATCGTTTTTTCGTGCTTTTTGAACGCCTTGATTTGTTTTTCGACCTCGGCGTATTCGGCGTAAAACGCCTTTTCATCCTTGTAGATCGCGCTGAGATCCCATTTATAACGCTGATCGATCTCGTTTCTTTCCATTTTATTTCTCCTATCGTTTATTTATATCTTTACGACGTCTTTCGGGGCGCGCGTTTTGTAGAGTCCGTGCGTGAAATCGGGGACTTCGACGCGCGTACCGCCGTTTCTGATCGACTCTTCCGAGATCGGCGTGATGCTCATCCAAAGAGCCGCGTCGTAAACGTCGATCGGCATTTCGTCTCCGCTTCTGACGGCGTCCGTGAAGGCGCGGAGTTCAAAATAGTCCATCCCGCCGTGTCCCGCCGCTCTCTGCTCGGGCGTGATGTCGCGCCAAAGGGACGGCAGATATTTTTCTTCGTATTCGGAAGCGTTGTTGCTGTAGGTCGCGTAATTCTTCCACGGCGTCCACTCGCTCTCGGAATGTACGCCGTCGATGAAGACGGTGTTCGTGTTCTGCTCGTAAAAGCCCTTCGTGCCGCGAACCGTGAAGGCGCGGGTGTAGAAGCGCGGGAGGGTCGTATCGAGCGTCAGAAGGATCGTCTCCCCGTTTTCGCAGGTAAGGATCGTGTTGACGATATCGCCCTGATTGAATTTTTGCCCTTTGAGCGTCGGGTCCTTTTCCCAGAGTTTGTTTTTCTCGATATATTCTTCAAGTCCCGCCGACAGGCTAGCGACGCTCGTCAGAGAGACGAGGCGGTTGCCGCGGTTGAGATCCAGGATCTTAGCGATCGGCCCCAGATCGTGGGTCGGATAGTTCTCGCAGTTTCTGCAGATATAGTTTCTTAAGCGGTAGTGACGGTTGATATTGCCGCCCGACACTTCGTCGCGAAGGTCGTGCGCGTAAGCGCCCGAGCAGTGGACGATCCTGCCGAACAGTCCGGCTCTCGCCATCGAGGCGGCGAGGAGTTCGCCTCTGTCGTAGCAGCAGTTTTCCATAAACATGAAGGGCGTATTCGTCTTTTCCCAGACCTCGACGAGCTTCATGCAGTCGGCAACGGAGTAAGCGCCGCCGACCTCAAGCGCCGTCGGGATGCCCGCTTCCATCGCGGCGATCGCCATTTCGACGTGCATTTCCCAGTCGGCAGCGATATAAACGGCGTCAAGACCCTTGAAAGTGAGCAGTTCGTGATAATCGGCAAAGCCCGCGGGCGCAAATCCCTGCCGCTCAAGCATCGTGTTCTGCGCGCGCTCGATCCGGTCGGGATACTTGTCCGATACGGCGACGATCGCCGTATCTCCGAGTTTCTGAATGGATTTCATCATACCGTGACCGCGGTTTCCGAGTCCGATCACGCCGAAATTGACTTTTTTGTCTGTGAGAATCATCGTTTTTCCTCCGGATTTACCAGTATTTGCGGTCGAGGGAGCGAAGCTGGATCGCTTCCGCGACGTGTTTTGCCTCGATCGTTTCGCTCTTGTCGAGATCGGCGATCGTCCGCGCGACGCGCAGGATGCGGTCGTGTCCGCGCGCGGACAGTCCCATTTTATCGAACGCCGCCTGCAGAATCGCGCTTGCGGCGGGGTCGAGCGTACAGTATTTGCGGATATCTGCGGCGTCAAGCTCCGAATTGCTTCTGATCTTCGTTCTCGATCCGTCCTTTTCGTAGCGCGCTTTGGCAAAATTCCGCGCGGCGTTGACGCGCTCGCGGATCTCTGCCGAGCTTTCGGTCGGCGTCGTGTCCGAGATCTCCTGATAGGAGAGCGAGGGCACCTCGATCTGAATGTCGATGCGGTCGAGCAGCGGCCCGCTGATCTTGGACAGGTATTTCTTGATATCGTCCGGCTTGCAGGTGCAGGGATGGGTCGGATGCCCGTAATAGCCGCACTTGCAGGGGTTCATCGCGCAGACGAGCATGAATTTCGACGGGAAACGGAATCTGCCGAGGGCGCGCGTGATCGTGATCTCGCCGTCCTCGAGCGGCTGACGGAGCGATTCCGTGACCGTTCTGCTGAATTCGGGCAGTTCGTCGAGGAACAGAACGCCGTTGTGCGAAAGCGAAACTTCGCCGGGCTGCGGGATCGACCCGCCGCCGGCCAAAGACGCCGACGACATCGTGTGATGCGGCGAGCGGAACGGTCTTGCGACCACGAGCGGCTGATCCGGCGGCAGGATGCCCGAAATCGAGTGGATACGCGTCGTTTCGAGCGCTTCCTCGAAGGAAAGCTCCGGCAAGATCGTCGGAATGCGCTTCGCGAGCATACTTTTGCCCGTGCCGGGCGGGCCGATCAAAAGTACGTTATGTCCGCCGGCGGCGGCGATCTCGAGCGCGCGTTTCGCGAACTGCTGTCCGCGCACGTCGCTGTAATCGAGCTTCGTTTTCATAACGCCCGCTTTGAACGTGTTCTGATCGTAAGCCGTCGGCTCGATCGAAAGATTTCCGTTCAGAACTTCGACGATCTCGCGCACGCTCGACACGCCGAAAACGTCGACGCCGTCGACGACGGACGCCTCCAGAACGTTTTCCTTCGGCACGAAGACTTTTTTGATGCCGGAAGCGCGTGCGGCAAGCACCATGCAGAGCGCGCCGCGCACGCCTCTCACTTCACCGGACAGGGAGATCTCGCCGATGAAGCATTTGTCGGAAAGATCCGCCCTGACCGTCCCCGCGCCGCCGAGGATGCCGACGAGCAAGGCGAGGTCGAACGCCGAGCCCGTCTTTTTCAGATCGGCGGGCGCCAGATTGATGACGATCGAGTCGCCCGGGAAATCGTATCCGCTGCTCTCAACGGCGCTGCGGATGCGCTCCTTTGCCTCCTTGACGGAGTTATCGGGCAGACCGACGATCTCAAACATCGGCAGCTTGTTCGATACGTTGCATTCGACCGTGACGGTCAGACCGTCCACGCCGTAAAGCGCGGCGGAATACAGTTTGGCGAGCATTTCTTTCCTCCTGTATTTTGGAGAATTTTATCGGGATCTATCAGTTTGCGAGCGAGTTCGCGATGTCGTAGAGTTCCTTCATATCTTCGAACTTCTCGCGGCAGAAACGATCCATTTCCTTCTGCTGTTCTTTCGTATAGGGCGCGAGGAGTTTCTCTTCGTCGACCTTCTTGTAGCCCGCGTAGCGGCTCTTGTAGAGTTTGTCGAGCGCGAGCGCGTAGTTGATGTCATTGGTGACGATCTTGCCCTCTCTCTCGCAGACGACGAGGCAGCTCTTGCCGTCAAGCAGGAGATCGACCGCCTTGACTGCCATTCTGCAGCCCATCGTTCTGTCCTTGAGCGTCGGGGAGCCGCCGCGCACGACGTGCGCAAGACGCGCGAATTTCGATTCGACGCCGGTTTTTTCCTGAATTTCCTTCGTCAGTTCCTCTGCGTAAGGAAGTCCCTCGGAGACGACGACGATGAAGCTTCTCTGCCCCTCCGCCTTTCTTCTCGCGATCTTCTCGACGATGGATTCTCTGACGCTCTTGCCGCCGTTGTACTTCGGATCCTCGAATTCGACGACCGCGACGCCGGACGCGGACAGAGCGATCGCCGTATTGACGGCGATATAGCCGGCAGAGCGTCCCATAACCTCGATGACGTTGCAGCGGGCGTGGGATTCGCAGGTCTCTCTCAGACGGTCGCCCATCTCAAGCACCGTGTTCATCGCGGTGTCGTAGCCGATCGTGTTCTGGGAAGCCGTCACGTCGTTGTCGATCGTGCCGGGAATGCCGATGCAGGGGATGCCCTCGTTGGTAAGATCCGTAGCGCCGCGGAACGTGCCGTCGCCGCCGATCGCGACGATGCCCTCGATGCCGTGCTTCTTGCAGACTTCGACCGCCTTTTTGACGTTCTCGGGCTCCTTGAATTCGCTGCAGCGGGCGCTCAGAAGGATCGTGCCGCCGCGCGCGATGATATTGTTCGTTTCCTTGACGGTAAGGGTCGTGAAGTCCTCTTCGAGAAGTCCCTTGTAGCCTTCGTTGATACCGACGACCTCGATGCCCTTATCGGCTGCGTACTGGGCGACTGCATAGACGACCGCGTTCATGCCGGGTGCGTCGCCGCCCGAAGTCAGAACGCCGATTTTTTTGAAAGTTGCCATTTTCTTCACCTTTTTATATTATTTGTATTTTATTTTCGTTATTGAAATCATTCGGAAACGACCGTCACGCTCTCGATGACGACCGCGGTCTTCGGGACGTCGTCGTACCAGCCGCGCGACGTCGTTTTGACGGCGGCGATCTTGTCGATCACGTCAAGACCCTCAGTGACTTTTCCGAACGCGGCGTACTGTCCGTCGAGATACGGAGCGCGCGCGTGCATAATGAAGATCTGACTCGACGCGGAATCGGGGATCTGCGTGCGCGCCATCGAAAGAACGCCTTTTTCGTGGGGGATATCGTTCTTCGTCCAGCCGTTCGCGGCGAATTCGCCCTTGATCTCGTCGGCGTCGTATTCTCTGAACTGCTCGTCGAAGCCGCCGCCCTGGATCATAAAGCCCGAAATGACTCTGTGGAAGATCTTTCCCGTATAAAAGCCGCTTTTCGCGAGCTTCAGGAAGTTTTCGACGGTGATCGGCGCTTTTTCGGGATAAAGCTCCGCCGTCATTTCGCCAAAGTCTTTGACTTTGATTTTTACGATGGGATTGCTCATTTTCATACCTCTTTATATGGATTATTTCTTTTCGATCAGATAAAAATACGGGCTCGTGGGGGAATTGATGATCTGGAAGCGCGAGCAGCAGATCTTATAGCGGGAGATCTCGCTGAGCGTGTCGTATATGAGTTCCCCTTCCGCCTTTCCTTCGGCGTGGCCGGGATAGACGGCGATCAGGATTCCGCCGTCGTGATCGAGCAGCTCGATCGCCGCTTCGATCGCCGGCAGGGTCGTTTCCCGGAGGGTCGTCACGGACTTGTCCCCGCCCGGCAGCCAGCCGAGATTGAACATTCCGGCGCATATCGGGCCTTCGACGAATTCCTTCACGCGGTGGTGCGACGCGCAGATCAGCGTGTAATTCTTCGGCGCGCCCTCCGTTTCAAGGAATTTCGCCGTCGAATCGACCGCCTGCTGCTGGATATCGAAGGCGTAAACGTGTCCGTTCTCACCGACTTTCTGCGAAAGCCACAAAGTATCGTGCCCGTTTCCCATCGTGAAATCGACGACGGTGCCGCCCTCTTTGACGTGGGGCGCGATGAAATCTTTTTCAAGTGTCAGTAAATCGATCATTTTCTGCCTTTCCGTTACGAGAAGAACAAATGCTCAACAAGGATCTTGACGCCGAGCAGAATGAGGATCACGCCGCCCGCGATCTGCGCGCCTTTTTCAAAGCGCTTGCCGAAGACGTTTCCGATCTTCACGCCCGAAGCGGAGAACAAAAACGTCGTAAGACCGATGACGGGTGCCGCGATATAGATCGGGATCTCGGTCAGCGTCGGCAGCGTGATGCCGGAGGCGAGTGCGTCGATACTCGTCGCGATCGCCATCACGAGCATCGTTCTGAATCCGAAGGAGTTGTCGACTTCCTCCTCTTCTCCCGAGAACGCCTCCCTGAGCATATTCGCGCCGATGATCGCGAGCAGTACGAACGCGATCCAGTGATCGAATTTCGTGATATATTCTTCAAACAGCGCGCCGAGGAAATAGCCGACCGTGGGCATCAGCGCCTGAAATCCGCCGAACCAAACGCCCGTGATCAGAAGATAGCGCGGCTTCAGTTCTTTCACGGCAAGACCCTTGCAGACGGACACGGCGAACGCGTCCATCGAAAGCCCGACCGCGAGCATCAGAAGATTCAGTACGTCCATCGTTTATCCCTGTTTCTTCGGCGGACGCATCGTAAGACCGATGCGCTTGCGTCCGACGTCTACGGTGAGGACCCATACCTTGATGATGTCGCCGACCTTCAGAAGCTCGGACGGGTGGTTGACGCGGCGCGTCATCCGCGATACGTGGATGAGTCCGTCCTGATGGACGCCGATGTCGACGAACGTGCCGAAGTCGATGACGTTCCGGACCGTTCCCGTCAGTTCCATGCCGGGGACGAGCGATTCGATGCCGAGCACGTCCGTCCGGAGCATCGGAGCGGGCAGATCGTCACGCGGGTCACGACCCGGTTTCTGCAGTTCGGAAACGATATCCCTGAGCGTCGGCTCGCCGACGCCGATCTCATTTGCAAGTTTTGAAAGACCCTTTTCCTCGATGCGTGCGGACAGTTCGCCGACGCCGCCCGTCAGAAGATCTTTATCGGTGTAGCCGCAGAGGGACAGGAGTTTTTCCGCCGCCTCGTAGCTTTCGGGGTGCACCGCCGTTCTGTCGAGGAAGTTTTTCGCGTTCGTAATGCGCAAAAATCCCGCGCACTGCTCGAACGCCTTCGGTCCGAGCTTCGGGACTTTTTTGAGCTGCGCGCGCGACGTGAACGCGCCGTTCTCTTCTCTGTACGAAACGATATTCTGCGCGATCGCGGAGCTGATGCCCGAGACCTGCTTGAGCAGCGGTACGGACGCCGTATTGAGGTCGACGCCGACCGAGTTGACGCAGCCCTCGACGACGCCGTCAAGCGCCTCCGACAACTGCTTTTCGGGCATATCGTGCTGATACTGTCCGACGCCGATCGCCTGCGGGTCGATCTTGACGAGCTCCGCGAGCGGATCCTGCAGACGTCTCGCGATCGAGACGGCGGAACGCAGGTTGACGTCGAATTCGGGGAATTCCTTCGCCGCAAGCTCGGACGCCGAATAAACGGACGCGCCCGCCTCGCTGACGACCATATAGGCGACCTTGCCGCCGATCTCGCGGATCACGTCCGCGGCGAAGCACTCCGTTTCGTGGGAGGCGGTGCCGTTTCCGATCGCCAGAACGTCAACGTCGTATTTTTTGATCCATTCCTTGACTTTTCTCTTCGCTTCGTCGACGCGCTTGAATTCGGGTACCGGGAAAATGACGCCGGTCGTAAGCACTTTGCCGACGGGGTCGACGACCGCGCACTTGCAGCCCATTCTGTATCCGGGGTCGAGTCCCAGAACGATCTTGCCGTGGAGCGGCGGCTGCATCAGAAGCTGACGCAGGTTCGTCGAGAAGACGCCGATCGCGGAATCGGACGCCGCGTCGGTCAGCTGCGAGCGCATTTCACGCTCGAGCGACGGGAACAAAAGGCGGTCGTAAGCGTCGTCGCACGCGGCGATGACCGCGTCCGTGCACGGACTGCCGTTCTTGACGTAAACCGAATAGATGATATTCATCGCGCGGATGCGGTCGAAATCGACCGTCACCTTCAGAAAATCCTCGCGCTCGCCGCGGTTCATCGCAAGCACTCTGTGTCCGGCGACCCGGTTCAGCGGCTCGGAATAGTCCTTATACGTTTCGTAAACGCCGAGGTCGTCTTTGGCGCCCTTCGACACGATCTTCGCGTTCATGAAGCAGACGTATCTGAGGCGCTTGCGGAGCTCCGCGTCGTCCGAAACGGTCTCCGCGATGATGTCCTCTGCTCCCTGCAGCGCTTCTTCGGCGCTCGGAACGCCGAGTTCCTCGTTGATATAGTCCTTCGCGAGATCGAGCGGCGAGGGGCTGTTCTTCTCCTGCTTGAGGATCGCTTCCGCGAGCGGATCGAGTCCCTTCGCCTTCGCGACGGACGCGCGCGTCTTGCGCTTCGGGCGGTAGGGACGGTAGATGTCGTCGATCTCCGTCAGCGTGGAAGCGTTATCGAGCGCCAGAGCGATCTCGTCGGTCATCGCGCCCGCCTCGGTGATCGCCGCGCGGACTTTTTCGCGGTTTTCATCGAGATTGCGCAGGTACGTGAGACGCTCGGAGAGCGTTCTCAGGATCTGGTCGTCCATCGCGTTCGTGTGTTCCTTGCGGTAGCGGGCCATGAAGGGGATCGTATTGCCTTCGTCGATGAGCTTTACCGCCGCTTCGACGTATTTTTCTTCCTGTTTGAGTTCTTTTGCGAGGGTTTCAATGATATTCATCGGTATAATGCCTTTCGTTGCCGTATTCTTTTATTTATGCGAAATAGTCGATCTGCATCGCGTGCTTGACCTTCGAGAGCGTGTCCGCCGCCGCCTTTTCGGCGTTTTCGGAGCCTTTTTTCAGCATTTCCATAATGGCGGCGGGATCCTTCGCAAACGCTTCGCGGCGCTCGCGGATCGGATTCAAGGTGTCGAGCATGACGCTGCAGAGGAATTTCTTGACCTTGACGTCGCCGAGTCCGCCTCTTTCGTAATGCGCCTTGAGCTCCGCAAGATTCTGATATTCGGGCAGATAATTTGCGAAATGCCCGTCGTTTGCGAACGCGTCGAGGTAAATGAAGACGGGATTGCCTTCCGTTCTGCCGGGATCCGAGACCTTCAGGTGATTCGGGTCTGTGAACATACTCATGACCTTTTTGCGCACGTCCTCCTCGCTGTCGCCGAGGTAGATGCAGTTGCCGAGCGATTTGCTCATCTTCGCCTTGCCGTCCGTACCGGGCAGACGCATGCAGACCTCGTTGTCGGGCAGGACCGCCTTCGGCTCGACGAGCGTCTCGCCGTAGAGCGTATTGAAGGAGCGCACGATCTCTCTCGCCTGTTCAAGCATCGGGAGCTGATCCTCTCCGACGGGAACGGTGTCCGCCATGAACGCCGTGATATCGGCGGTCTGGCTGACGGGGTACGTCAGAAATCCCATCGGCAGGCTCATTTCGAAGTTGCGGAGCTTGATCTCCTGCTTGACGGTCGGGTTTCTCTCGAGGCGCGAGAGCGTCACGAGGTTCATATAGTAAAACGTGAGCTCGGTAAGCTCGGGGATCTGCGACTGGACGAAGATCGTCGCTTTGTCGGGATCAAGACCCGCCGCGAGATAGTCGAGCGCGACCTCCATGATGTTCGTGCGGACTTTCCCCGGATTGTCGAAATTGTCCGTCAGCGCCTGCGCGTCCGCGATCATGATGTAGATCTTCTCGAACGTGTTCTGATTCTGCAGTTCGACTCTGCGTCTGAGCGAGCCGACGTAGTGCCCGACGTGCAGACGTCCCGTGGGTCTGTCGCCCGTCAGAATGATTTTCCCTTTGGTTTCCATGATTGTATATCCTTTTCGTGTTCAGTTTTTCAAAATTTCAAACAGTTCGGAAAGCGCGCCGATCGTATAGGTCGGGACGATCTCCGGATGGGGCGCCGTGTGCGGCGTTTTCAGAAGGCAGGTGTCGATGCCCGCGTTGATGCCGCCGAGGACGTCGGACGTCAGCGAATCGCCGATGACGAGCGCTTTTTCGGGGTCGAAGCCGGGGATCTTTTTCGCGATCGCATCAAAGTAACGCACGTCCGGCTTCTCAAAACCGATCTCTTCGGAAATGAACGACTCTTTGATGAGCGGAAAGAGGCGCGTTTTCGCCATTCTTCCCTTCTGCACGTAGCCGATCCCGTTCGTGATCACGTAAATTTCGTATTTCCCGCAAAGCGCCGACAAAAGTTCAAAGGCGCCGTCTGCTTCGATCGCCTGCGTCGACAGAAAATCGGTGTAGTTCTTCGAGAGCTTCGCGACGTCGGCGTGCAGATTTTCCTTGCGGTCGAAATCCTCAAATCTTTTGACGCGCAGGCGCTCCTTCGTGATCAGTTTCTTTTCAAGATCCTTCCAGAGTCCGTCGTTGATATCGGAATAGCTCTTCGAGAGCGCGGGTGTCACCCGGATCCCCTGCTCCGAGAGCGCCAACGCGAGCGCGTTTTCCTCCGATTTGAAGAAATCAAGCAGCGTATTGTCCGCGTCGAAAAGCAAAAAGCGGTAATCTTTCATCTGATCTCAAATCCCGCTTCAATGAGCGTGTCGTAAGCCGTCTTTTCGGCGGTGCGCTTCTCTTCCTCGGTGACGGGGACGTCGAAATCGTCAAATTTGCAGCCGAGCGCCGATTTGCCGGTGAGCGCCATAAACCATTCGCACGCGATCATATAGCGGGTGTAGCCCAAATTGCAGTGGAAGCCGTCGCGGTAGATCCCCGCGCCGTAAATATCGTAGAGCTTCCACATCGCCTTGCCCGTCGGAAGGAAGATATCGGCTTTGATATCCCCGGCCGTTCTTTCGTAAGCCGCGACGAGCGGCGGGAACATCTCCGCGCGCGTTCTGTACGGCGTCAGAAGGAAGCGTTTATGACCTTCGTCGAACGTCCACGTCATCTGCAGAACGATTTTCGCGGGCGGGCAGAGTTTGCGGATATACGCCGCGAGCTCGTTTGCGTAGGGCTGATACGTTTCGTATTCCGAGCTCTTCGGGCTTGCCTGATGCAGGACGACGTAGTCCCATTCGTCGAGCAGGAGCGCTTTCTTGAGCGACACGAAGAGCTTCGTTTCCTGTCCGTTGATCTCGTAAGCGTAAGCGTCCTCTTCGGAGAGCATATTGCGGTAATGGCGGTAGAGCGAGCAGCCGCCGATATAGAGATTGACGACCTGTATCTCTTTTCCGAGCGCGCGGGAGATACCGTTCAAATATCTTGCGCTGTCCTGTCCGAAGCTGTTGCCGATGATGAGTACTTTTTTCATTTTCGTTACCTCAATATTTTTTATAAACGGTGAAGCGGAAGTTGAGTCCTTCTTCGGTGTCGGTCGCGGGATCGCTCGTCATAAGCGGTCCCTCCTCGACGCAGTGCCACTTGGGATCCTGATCAAGATCGGGGATCGCCGCGTCGTATTCGTAGGATTTTTCGAATTTCGTGACGTACGCGGTGTCGCAGTACGGCAAAAGCTGGCGGTAGACCGAGGCGCCGCCGATCACGAAGACGTCGTCGGTATCGTAATTTTTCAGGATCTCAAAAAGCTCGTCGATCGAGTGTGCGACGATCGCGCCCTCGGGGCGGTAATCGGGATCGGGGTGAAGCACGATATTCGTGCGGTTTTTGAGGACTTTGCCGCCCGGAAACGTCGAAAGCGTATTGGAACCGAGCACGACGGTATGACCCGTCGTCAGTTTCGAAAAGTTTTTGAGATCCGCTCTGACTCTTGCGAGCAGATCGCCTTTATAGCCGATCGCGAAATTGCGGTCGACGGCAACGATAAGTTTCATTGTGGATCCTCCGTTAAATCGCTACCGGGAAGCGCGGGACTTTCTCGCCGTGCTGATAATTCTCGACGACGAAGCTGTCGGGCGTGAAATCGTAAAAATTCTTGATATCGGGATCGAGCGTGACCTTCGGCGCCTCGAAGGGCGTTCTTTCGATCAGATCCTTAACGATCGGGACGTGGCGATCGTAGATGTGCGCGTCCGCGATCACGTGGACGAGCTCGCCCGCCTCGAGTCCGCTGACCTGCGCGATCATCATGACGAGCGCCGCGTACTGCGCGACGTTCCAGGCGTTCGCCGCGAGCATATCCTGACTTCTCTGGTTGAGGATCGCGTTGAGGCGTTTGCCGGATACGTTGAACGTCATACTGTAAGCGCAGGGGTAGAGGTGCATTTCGTGCAGATCTTCGAAATTGTAGATGTTCGTCATGATCCGTCTGCTCGACGGATTGTTTTTGAGGTCGTAAAGCACGCGGTCGACCTGGTCGAACATACCCTCTTTGTACTGATGCTTGATGCCGAGCTGATAGCCGTACGCCTTGCCGATGGAGCCGTTCTCGTCCGCCCAGCTGTCCCAGATGTGGGAATGCAGATCCTTGATGTTGTTCGATTTTTTCTGCCAGATCCAGAGGATCTCGTCGACAGCGAGCTTCAGAGAAATGGGACGAAGGGTCAGGAGCGGAAATTCTTTCGACAGGTCGTAACGGTTGACGACGCCGAATTTTTTGATCGTGTAAGCGAGCGTTCCGTCCTCCCAGTGGGGGCGAACCTTGTCGTTCTCCGTTGAGAAGCCGTTGTCAAGAATATCTTTGCAGGTGTTGATAAAAGCGGTGTCAGCAGAACTCATTTTTAATCCCCCGTACGATAAAGATATAATATCTCATTATTCATAGTATTTTAACACAAACGAGGGGTATTTTTCAAGAGCTATTGACAAATTTGTCTTGCAAAAATGAAAAAAATATGCTAAAATAAAGTACTTTATCCGAAAAGGAGAGCAAATTCTTGGAATACGGCTATTATCCCGAAGAAGATTCCCCGAAAGACGGGAAATTTTCGGTCGGAAAACTTTTGAAAACGATCGGCTGGGTGCTTCTCGCTGCGCTCTTTGCGTTCATCATTTTCCGCATCATCCTGGCTGAAACGGACGTTCCGATGGCGAACGATTTCATCTGGACGGAAAAACTCGTCGACGCCGCCGAGAACGATCCCGGAAATTTCGAGATCGTTTCGTACAAGCTTCGCAGCTATACGCTCTACGCGCCCGATGAAAGCAACCCCTCCGAGGTCGATCCCGACAGCGCCGAGCGAATCGTCAGAAATCAGATCACGGACGACGGCTATTTCAAAGTGAACAACGTGCTTTTTGAGAAAAGCACGGGTACCTTTATGTTCACTCTGCGCTTCAATACGGCTTCGGTGCGCGAGCTTGCCGACTACTGTCAGCTTTCCGAAGTGCCGAAGGGCAATCCCTACTTTTTCGCGCTTGAGAGCGCGGACGGCACGTTCTATACCGACTACCGCCTCCTCTCGGACACGCGCTTCACTTACACCTACTGCCGGCTCGTTTTCGAGGGGATCGATCCCGAAGCCTGCGGAGCGCTGACGCTGCACGTCTTTTACGAAGATTTCGTCGATCTGTCCTATCCTTTCTCGTCACAGATCGTTTACGACAAGAACATCCCGTTCGATCCCTATAAAACGGGAAAGGCATTCCCTGCAAAGGTCAACGACAAGCTTGAAGACTGCCCGAACGTCAAAATCACGCCCAAAGCGAATTAAAGCGAACAAAGCGAATTCAGAGGAAAATTTTATGTTATACGACAAGAAAAAAGTGACCGTCGCGTACCGCTGCCCGATCTGCGGCGGCTCCGTGTACGGAATGGAAGGACTTTTCGCCGTCAGCGGCGACTATCTGCGCCTCAGATGTCCCTGCGGAAAGAGCGAGCTCACCGTGCGCTACGAATCGGACGGCAAGGCGCGTCTGAACGTTCCCTGCGTCACCTGCCCGACGCCGCATCAGTTCGTCATCGATCCCGAAAAGCTCGAAGACACGGGCAGAGCGATCGTTCTGCCCTGCCGTCTGACGGGTCTTGAGACCTGCCTCATCGGCACGAAGGACGAGGTCGTCCGTGCGATGGACCGCGCGAACGAAACGCTCCGGCGCGTGATGGAGGAGGCGGGGCTTGAAAATATCGCCGATCTGTGCGCCGCCGAGGACGAGATCCCCGAATACGACCCGCAGCTCACCGACACCGTGCGCTATATGATCACGGAGCTCAACGAAGAGGGCAGGATCCACTGCAGATGCCAGAACAACGCTTTGGCGCGCTACGATTTCTCGCTCGACGACGGCGTTCTGACCGTTTTCTGCGAAGAGTGCGACGCGGAGGTCAAAATGCCGCTCTTCGGCGCCGGTATGGCGCAGGACCTCATCGACCTCGACGAACTGAATTTGCAGTAACGTTTCGTTTGTTTCCTCATACAATGACAACGTAAGAAAGGCGACCCCGAAGGGACGCCTTTCCTGCCAAAAATAAGGAGGATTTCAAATGAATTGTCTTTGTAACCTGTTCGGCGACGGCAACATCTGGCTGCTCGTCATCATTCTTCTGATCCTGTATTTCGGCTGCAACGGCGGTTACGGCGCCGGCTTCGGCGGCGGCTGCGGATGCAATTCCGAGCCTGCGGCAAGATACGGCACCTGCGGCTGCAACTGAATCAAATCAACGCAAAAACCTTCCCGCGAGGGAAGGTTTTTGCTTTAGCGTTTTCCGGCTGTGGCGGAGCGCTTCTTCACTTCGGACGGGCAGATGCCGCAGGTCGCTTTATAGCACCGTGAGAAGCCGTGTACGGAGGCAAAATTGAGTTCTTCGCCGACTTTCGTCACGGAGAAACCGTCCGAGAGGAGGCTCTCCGCCTCCTTCATGCGCAGTTCGTTGAAATAAGTCTTTAATTTCTTTCCCGTATGCTTTTCAAAGACCCGCGCGAGATAGGAATAGCGGTAATGGAACACGCCCTCGAGCGCCTTGAGACTTTCGGGATTGCGCCGGTTCTTTTGCAGATACTCCCGCACGCCGTAGACGAGCACCGCTTCGTCGGTGACGCGGGCGGACGGCGCGACGGCGGGCGAATCCTGCCGGAGGCAGTCAATGAGCAATTCCGAGACGAGGCAGCCGACGAGTTCCCGATACAAAGGGTTTTCGCTCTTCATCTCCGTGAAGATCCGCACGAAGCGGGGATAGGGATCCTGCAAAGTGACGCGGCGGACGCCCGCGCGGAAGCGCTCCGCCAACGCCCGAAAGACCGCTTGCGCGACGGGCGAATCCTCTGCAGGATTGACACCGAGAAAGAGAAAGCGCAGCGGCGCGCGGGCGTCCGAGCGGATCGAGTGATTTTCCTCCGGAAACGACAGAACGCACTGATTTTCCCCGATTTCATAGGTTTCGTCGCCCGCGGTGACGATGCCGCGTCCGCCGACCCCGACTGTCAGTTCAAAGCAGATCTGGCGGTGATCCGGAATCACCGTCTGCCCCTTGCACCACAGTTCGCCGTACTGCAATAGGGTATAGTCGGCGCAGCGGCGGTTTTTATCAAAGCTGTCGAAATGATAGCGGTAAGGAATATCGTTTTCGCTCGCCATAATCCGTCCTCTTTTCGTTTTGTCCGTTCTTTTCTTCATTATAGCGCGCCGACGGAAAAAAGCAATATCCGTTCAAAAAAAAGATAAAGTTTATGAGAAAAAAAGATAAAGACAACGCCTTTTTGCCGTGATATAATCAAATAAAAAAAGATGAAATTTCCGGAAAGAAGGGTCTCTTTTATGAAAAAACCGATTTGTATCGCCGTCATCGGCTGCGGACGCATCGCAAATATTGCGCACTTCCCCGCTTTTTCCGCGATGAAGGATGAGGTCCGCATCAAGTACGCCTGCGATCTGATTCCCGAAAAAGCGGAAAAGGCGGTCCGCGAATACGGCTGCGAAAAAGCCGTCACGGATTACCGCTTGGTTCTTGCCGACCCCGAGGTCGACGCCGTGTACGTACTCGTTCACAATGCTGAGCATTATACCGTCACGATGGACGCTCTGCGGGCGGGCAAACACGTCTTCTGTGAGAAACCGATCACGGTGAATTACGCCCTCTCGCTCGAAATGGCAAAAGAAGCGGAAAAGCAGGGCAAACTCTTGAACATCGGCGTCTGCAACCGCTACAACGACGCCGTAGAAGCCATCGCCAAACTGAACGAAGAGGGCAAATTCGGCCATATTTACCACGTTTACGCCTCCTTCCGCGGCTATCGCTCGATTCCCGGGCTCGGCGGCGCCTTCACGGACAAATCGCAGTCCGGAGGCGGCGTTCTGATCGACTGGGGCGTTCACTTCTTCGATCTGATCCTCTATGTCCTCGGCGGCGCGAAGCTTCTGACCGTTTCGTGTGATACGCACACCGAAATGGCGAAAAATATGAAGGCCTACGTCTACAAATCCATGTGGGCGGAGGACACCAAAAATCTTGACGGCGTCAACGACGTCGAGGATTACATCTCCGGCTACATCCGCACGAACAAGGCGGGGATCTCATTCAACGGCGCGTGGGCGCAGAACATCGGGGAAAGCGAAATGTTCATCGACTTCCTCGGCGACAAAGGCGGCGTGCGTCTGCAATACGGCGCCGGCTTTGACTTCTGGACCGTCGAGGACGGAATGCTGATGAAAAAGACCCCCGTTTTCAAAAAGTGTGACCATTTCTTAAAAGAAGACCGCGCGTTCATCCGCGCGATTTCCACCGGCGAGCATACGAAGACCTACGTCGATCGGATCCTCGAAACGGCAAAGCTCCTCGACGCTTTGTACGCCTCCGCCGACGCGAAAAAGGAAATCGCGCTGTGAGGTAAAGCTATGAAAATCGGACTCATTGATTATTATCTCGGCGAATGGCACGCCCATCACTACCCCGCGTGGATCAACGAACAGGACCCGACGTTTGAGGCGGCGTACGCCTACGGAGAAATTGATTCCCCCGTCGACGGGTTGTCGACCGAGGCCTTCTGTGAAAAGTACGGGATCACCCCTTGCAAAACGATCGAAGAAGTCTGCGAAAAATCGGACTTTCTGATGATCCTCTCGCCCGACAATCCCGAAAAGCACCTCGAATACGCACGCAAGGTCTTCCCCTTCGGCAAGCCCTGCTACGTCGACAAGACGTTCGCGCCCGACGAAAAGACCGCCGCCGAAATCTTCGCGCTCGCAAAGCGCTATGGCGTAAAGTTCTTTTCCTCTTCTTCCCTGCGTTTCGCCGCGGAATGGAAGGGCATCGGCCCCGATTATTCCTTCGTCAACCTCGTCTGCGGCGGCAACGTGACGAACGAATTGATCCACCCGATCGAAATCGCGGACGTTCTGATGCCTTATCCCGCGAAAGAGATCACCTGTCTGCACAAAGGCGTTCACAACGCGTTTCTCATCGGGTACGGCGACGGAAGATCGCTGCTTCTGACCCTGACGGGCGGCTCTCACGGCTCGGGCTACCGCGCGTCCGTCGAAACCCGTGACAAGGACGGGGTGACGCTGACGGTGTCAAGCGGCTTCTTTCAGCGCATGATTGCCGAAATCCTCAGGATGTTCGGCGGTGCTCCCGCGCCTGTCTCCGAAGAGACAACCCTGCGAGTCATGCACAATTACGACGGTGTTCTTTTATCCCTTGAAAAGCCGGGAGAAACCGTCCGGCTTTGATACAACGCAAAAAAAGACCGCACAAAGCGGTCTTTTTCGTTTGAAAAAATTATTTTTTCGGCAAAATCTTTTTGAGATACTGTCCCGTGTAGGACTTTTCGACCTTCGCGACCTCCTCGGGCGTGCCGCACGCAACGAGCGTGCCGCCGCGATCGCCGCCCTCGGGTCCGAGGTCGATAATATAGTCCGCAGACTTGATGATATCGAGATTATG
>JAZLHQ010000046.1:0-2818 GCA_045616925.1 Eubacteriales bacterium
CACGATGCGCATGAAGAAAAACGCGCTTCCGAACAAGGCGTATTACCTCAATTTCTTCGACGTCGCGCAGAATCCCGGTTCGGCGGGCGGCTCCGGCTTCTCCAAACTCACGATGACGATCTTCGATGAGAACGGAAGATCCGGCAAGAGTTACGTCCTCTACGACAAGAACACGAAGGAGCAGGATCCGCTGCTTTCGGTGCGCGAGGTCAACGACGAATTCACCTGCGTTTACTATTCGGCTCTCTTCGATCTGACGACCGAAGGCGAAAAAGCCGAGACGGAAGCCGAAAAATACTACTATCCCGACCAGAAGATCATTGATCTGATGGGCGACAAGGAGCGAATGACGTTCATCATCCGCTTCACCCTTTCGGATAACTGCGGAAATACGGTTGCGACCGCCGATCAGCGGGTCACGTACGACAGCCGCGAAAGCTTCGGCATCGAATATGAGGTCGGAGACGGCATCACCCCGATGCAGGGACTCGAGGATATAGAGGCGTACAACATCGGCGGCAGAACGTCGACTTCGCTGACTCTGCGTTCGGGACAGGGTTCCGGCCACCTGCGCCTCAGTATCAAGGACAGCAAGGGCAACAATTTGGACGGCATCACCTACAACGGGATGCAGATCGGCGGAACGGTCGACGCTTCGGTAAATCCCGACGAGATCAAGCTCGAAGGTCTGAAACCCGGTTATTACGAGATCTCCCCCTATTTCGTGATGGATTCCTTCGAAGGAAAAGAGGAAGTCCTCGTTTCCGACGTGATCAGATTCTACGTGACGTCCGGAATGAACGACGACACCGTGAACTACACGACGGCGAACAAAGGCAATCTCGTATTAAAGAACGAGGTTTGGCAGCTGCCGAACGTTTCCTACTACTATCTGCCCGAGATCGGCGGAAATCCGAAGTCGTTCTATTACGGAGCGAAATTGAATCCTTCCACCGGCAAATACGAGGGCGGATCGTCCACTCCTTCGTTCTCTTCGATGAATCAGCTGCGCGATTACGTCACGTACATGGAATATCAGGATCTGTATCTGGTTTCCATTACGGCGTCCGCCGCGAAATTCCTCAACAACGGCACGGGCAGCACGATCTACGTCAAGGCGGACGGTGAAACGACCAACGCCGAGGAAGGGCAGCTCTGGATCCGCTATAAGAGATCGACGTGGTCGTCGACCGCAAGCTCCTACGGCTGGGTCTTCTACTACTACGGCCCCGGCAGCGTCGAGGACGGCATCGACCTCCGTGCGATCTCCGGAAACCTCCGGAACGCGATCTACTCGGTCAGAGATACGATCTGCAAGTCGGCGACCGTCAAATACCTCGTCGAATACGACTCGACCGATTCGGCAACGGGCGCACCGAAGCTCAGTGAATCGCAGATGCACTATCTGCCCGAGAGCGTCGCCAAGACGATCATGGGCACGCCGTACGAATCTCCCAATACTTTCGCGGGAGACGCGGACATCTATCAGAATTTCGTCAAGTTCTCCTACGATAAATCCCTCCCGCTCGTCACGAATATGCCGCTTTACATCGGCAGTTCGACGAAGCTATATTACAAGTACGGTTACGAAACGGGCACGCCGTGGACGCCGGTCGAATCCACCAACGGAACGATCGTCAGAAAGGCGCTCCCCAACTGTACGACGGGACTTTACACCATCCTCGAAGCCGACGAATACGGTATCAACCAGTTCGAGGTCTACATCGACATAACGACCCCGAAGATCGACGTCGTTCTGAACGGCGAAGAGAAGACGATCGACAACGACACGTCGGTCTTCTCGGGAACCACGTTCTCGTTCGCCGCCCTTTACGGCGAGATCGACGAGTACGCGTACGCCGCCGTCTATTCCTACACTTCGGGCGATCTTCTCAACGTCTATTACGCGGACGACATCGCGAAGGTCTCGCTCTCCGGCAGCAACTACTACGTGCAGGTCGGCGACCGCTCCGGCAACTCCTTCACTTTCACCCTGCGTCTTGCGGATAAGGGTCTCGACGTCACGGCGGAACTGAGTTCCTCCGGAACCGGCGTCGTCGTCACGGTCAAGGACCGCAGCGAAAGCGAGATCTACCGCTACGAGGTCTACTGCAACAACGTTCTGATCAATTCGGCATACGTTGAGCGCAAGCTTTACAGCCTGCCGGGTGTCTACTCGATCTTCGTGCAGGACATTTACGGCAACGTTTACAGAAGCAAGAATATCACCTACACGCGCTCCGCACCGAACATTACCTGGTACTATCAGAACAGCTACGGAACGTACACGGCGTACGATCCCGAAAAGGCGGCCTCGATGATCATCGTTGAGGACGAAACGGCGTTCGGTCAGTATCTGATCAGCACTTCGGCGCTCCTGCGCTTCCGCATTTCCGACGAACTCGGAAAATGCGAGTTTGAGTTCACGGGACTCGAAGAGAGCGGATACAACGTCGACAACACCGGCAGCGTCGTGACGATCAGCGTGCTGTCCGGCTGGACGCTCAAGGTCTGGTACGACGAATATCCGGACGACTACGTCACGTACGTCTGTACGATCGACGACGTCGCGCCGATCATCAACGTGACCTTCATCGGAACGCCGTATTCGCTGAACGAGGCGGACGCGATGGCGAAGGGAACGACGACGGTCCCGAGCACCCTCGGCTACACGAAGCAGACGAACACCGTCATGACGGCGACGGACGGCGACGTGTTTACGGGAAGCTACATTTCCATCAGCGCAAGCGATAACTTCGGAATGCGCAACGTGTCCGTTACGCTGAACGGCTCCGCGATCAGCGCGGCGGCGGACGAA